>CAINHV010000119.1 GCA_903848965.1 uncultured Opitutia bacterium
CGAAGTCCGTGAATCAAAATCGAAAATCGAGAATCCGAAAAATTAGCGACTCTCCGGCTCAACCCGAATCAGCCACTGCCAGCTTGCGCCCGGGGCGAGTTCGATCCGTCCGGCGCGTTTGTTGAAGGAATTGTGCAGGCCCAGGAAGGGTTCGGGACAGAAGAAGCCTTCGGCCGTGCCACCATAGAGGTTGAACTGGACGAACGGCGCCGTCGGCTGCGACTCGGCGTGGTGGCTGACCTTCACTCCGAGCCCACCGGCATCGATCACGCGAAACCACGGATCCCCTTCCAAGCCGCCGAAAGATACCGCCGGCAGAACTTTGATCGAACTCAGGGCCACGGCCGGCCGGAAGCTCCGTTCCCGGGTCGTGCCATCCGGCGCCCCATCGGCTCCGCGCAGGTATTCGAGGCGGGCCGGGCTCTCGATCTTGTAGCCGTCGACCGGCGAGCCGGGCAGCAGCGGCACCGCGAAGGCGATGTGATTGCCGATCGAGAAGAACATCGGCGCGGTGTTTGCCACGGACGCCGTCACGGCGTGCTGGAGTTCGACCTTTCCCTCGCTGAGCCGGTAGGTGATGTGCAGCTCAAAGCCGAAGGGGTACTGCGCGCGCGTGTCGGCATCGTCGACCAGCGCCACCTCGACCGCGGCCTCCGTGGCGTTGGCCCAGGAGCGAACGACGCGCCAGGGTTTGGTGCGCGCGAAGCCGTGCTGGGGCATCGGATAGCGGCGGCCTTCGTAGTCGTATTCGCTGACGGCGCGGCCATTCACGAGCTGCGGTTTCGGCGGGAGGCTCGAGCCCAAGGCCGGCCAAAGAACGGAGGCCTTCCCGCGGAAGCCCGGGGCGGCATCATAACTGCGGCCGCGGTACAGCATCTCGATCCAGCGTCCCTTGAACTCGACCCGGAGGCTCGACAATTCGCCGCCCTCCGTGGGCGCGACGGCGGCCTCGACGCGGCTCGTTTCATCGCGCAGGACGATGAGCGAAATGTTCTCCGCTGTCGTCGCCTCATGCACCGAGTAGCGCTCCGCCGCCAGGCCGGCGTTGGCACTGCCGCCGAGCAACGCGACCCACGTGACCAAGTGCGCGAGAAGTTTCATGCGGGGGAACGGTGGTTCGAACGGCGGGCGGGGTAAAGCGGTATGAGGGCGCTTCCGGTAGCGCCGGGTCTCCGACCGGCGAGTGCATTGCTGCAGGACCATTCGACCAGCCCAGACCATTTAACCACAAAGGCACAGAGAGGCGGAATGGGAAGTGGCACGGGTCTCCAGACCCGTGGAGGACGTGAGGAGAGACGTGACGATCTCCACGGGTCTGGAGACCCGTGCCACTCGACCCGTGCCACTCCAGACCAGTGCCACTCCGAATGCAGCCACCAGCATTCGCTCTCGGTCTGGTTTTGTGCCTTTTTGCGGCCATCTCCGGTTTGGTGGATTGGCTCGGTGCCTCGGTGTCTCCGTGGTTCAAAGGCCTGGGCGGCTCGGAGCGCTGTCTGTGTGGCAGCACGGTCTTCGCCGGTCAGAGACGCGGCGCTACTCGGAGAAGGCCCGCCGGCGAGCCGTTCGACGCCGCTCACGGCCGAGATCCCACGTTAACTTGAGACCTTGAGCCTGCCGAAAGGCGGCGGTCCTACGCTTAGCGGTTATATGCCTTGGTCACCCGGCGGACGCGGCCGTCTTCCTTCGTCATGATATAGAGGTCGCGTGTCACTTCATCGTAGCCGATCCGCAGGTGTGCGCGCTTGGTCTTCGAGAGGGCGCCAATGCTGGTGGCGAAGCCGTCGCGGACGATGTTCAACTCGTACACTTTCGCGTCCGACAGCTTCTCGTCGAAGTTCATGAAGAAGAGCCGGCCACTCACGATATCGCCGAACACATACTTGTGCTGCAGCGCCTCAAGCGGGCCGTTGTAAACGAAGCCGCCGCTGATGGCCCGACCGTCGGTGTGGTCGAAGACGCCGTGCGGCATCTTGTACGGCGAGAGGTCGGCGGGCTGGGCGGCGAAGTTCACCTTCGCGTCACGCATGACGTCGACCTTCGTCGGGCCCTCGATCTTGTTCCAACCGTAGTCGCCGCCTTTCTCGATGAGGTTCACTTCCTCGACGTTCGACTCGCCGATGTCGGCCACGATGAGTCGTTTTCCATGGGAGAGATCCCAGGACATCCGGTGGGGATTGCGAAAGCCATAGGCCCAGATTTCCGGGCGCGCGAGCGGGTCGGCGCTGTGAGCGAAGGGATTGTCGCGCGGGATGCCGTAGGTGCCGGCCGGGGCGTTGGTGCCGCGCGGGTCGATGCGCAGCAGCGTGCCGAGCAGCGATCGCGGGCTGTGCGCGAGCTCGGGCATCTTCAGGTTCACCGTGCCGCCGTCGCCGACGCCCATGAAGAGCAGCCCGTAATCGGGATCCGTCGGATCCGTCACGGGGGCGAACGCGAGGTCCTGGCTGCCATGCGCGGTGGTCGGGGTCTTGAGGCGCAGGACTTCCCGCCGCGTGCCCGTGAACGTGTCCGCCGCCGGATCGGCGATCCGCCATTCCGAGATTACCCAGTGCAGGGTGGGGGTGCCCTTAAAGGGGATCGTCACCTTCTCGTACCAATCGTCGTTGATCGCCTTTTTCTCCGGCGTGAGTTCGGCGTGCGTCGTGTAGAGCAGGCCGTTGTTCACGAAGTCGGGATGGAAAGCGAAGCTGCCCAGCCCGGTGCCGATGCCGGGTTCGAAGACGAAATCCGGGAGCTGGCTGCGCACATCAAGGAAGACGCGGGGCTGCCGGTCCTTCACGCGGTAGATGAGGCCCATCTGATCGCTGATGAAGAACGCGCCGTCATTCCGGCGGCTGGAGCGCAGTGTCGCGAGGCCTTTGTCCGGGCGCCGGTTCGGGGCGAGGGGAACCTGCACGAAGTCCTCGAGTTCGATCACGAGGCCGGATTTTTCGACCGGGGGAATGAGCCGCGGCGCATGGGCCGAGGGGAGCTCAAGGCTGACCGCGAAAGGGGTGAGGTTGGACTGCTCGGTTTCGCGATCCAGATACGAGAGGATCGCCGTGACCTGGTCGTCCTTCAGGACGTCGAACGGCGGCATCACCACTTTGTAGCGCCGGAAGAGGGCGTTCGCGCGCGGGTTGCCGGACTCGATGATCGCGGCGGAATTGCGAATCTGCCGTCGCAGTTCTTCCTGGCTCAGCAGGCGCGTCACGCCGCCCAAGGGTGGGCCAATGGCATCGCGATCGATGACGTGGCACGACGCGCAGTATTGGTTGAAGAGGGCCTGGCCCTGCTGGAGCGTCGCCGGATCGCGCGAGTATCCGGCGGCTCCCGAAGTCGCAGCCGGCTCCTGGGCGGTCAACGCGGCGGTGAGGAGGAGGCCCGCGACCAGCGAGGCGCGGAGGAGGGAAACGGATTTCGGGCAAGGCATGGGGGAAAGGGGCTCCGCGCCGCAGTCAGGGGCGGGATGAAATAGAAGTCACCGATTCCCCGCCTCCGACGCGAGCGCAAGAAACAGCAAGGCGATCGCCGAGAAAATGGCAGTGCGGCTCAAGAATCCAAAATCGAGAATCCAAAATCCAAAATCCGGCGTCCCGCCGGAAAACCGGGCTGGCATCCCCAAAGGCACCTCGTATGGTTTGGCTGCTGTTTCGCGCGTCGTTTTCGCGGTGAAGCGGCGCCCCTGGCCCCTTTTCAACGTCGTCCCCGTTTCGCCTCCCCATGAAGAAAACCCCTGCTGCCGTCTCTGGTCCCTTCATCGCCGCCCGCCGCCCGATTTCGCGGCGTCATTTTCTGCAGGGCACTGGCGTCGCCCTCGGGCTGCCGTTCCTCGATGCGATGCTACCGCCGTTCGCGCGCGCGGCCCAGGCCGAGTCCCCTCTGGCGCCGGATGCCCGGCCGCGGCGGATGATCGGCATCTGTAATAATCTTGGCCTGCTGCCGGATCAGTTCTTCCCGAAGACCGGCGGCCGGGAGTACGCGCATTCGCTTTACACGCAGATTCTCGATGAGCACCGGAAGGACTTCACCGTCTTCAGCGGCGTCTCGCACCCCAATGTCGACGGCGGGCATCCGGCCGACGTGTGCTTCCTGACCTGCGCGCCGCACCCCGGCAGCAGCTCTTTCCGCAACACGATTTCGCTCGATCAGTTTATCGCGGAGCGGATCGGAATCATGACGCGCTTCCCGTCGCTGACGCTGGCGGTCAACACTCGGAGCCGCAGCCTGTCGTGTACGGGCACGGGGGTGGCCATCCCGCCCGAGGACAAGGCCGCCGAGGTGTTCAAGCAGCTCTTCCTGCAGGGCACGCCCGAGCAGGTGGCGGCGGAGATCCGCAAGCTCGACAAGGGGCGGAGTATTCTCGACACGGTGGCCGGCCAGGCGAAGGACTTGCAGCGCAACGCGGGCCAGCGCGACCGCGATCGGCTCGATCAGTATTTCACCAGCGTCCGCGATCTGGAGAGCCGGTTGAAGGCGTCCCGCGGCTGGGAGCAGAAGCCGAAGCCCGTGGTGACAGCCACGCCGCCAGTCGATCCGACGAGTCCGGCGGCGTACATGGAAAAGGTGAAGGTCATGTACGATCTCGCGCGGCTCGCGTTCGAGACCGACTCGACCCGATCAATCACGCTCATGCTCGACAGCGTGTCGACGCCGGTCGTCGAGGGCATCGGAGGCGCCGGGATCACGGAGAGTTATCATAACCTTTCCCACCACGGTAAAGCCGAGGACAAGCGCGGCCAGCTCACGGCGCTGGACTCGTGGCACATGAAGCTGCTTGGGAACTTTTACGGCGAACTCAAGGCGGTGAAGGAAGGCGAGGAGACGCTGCTCGATCGCACGATGGTGCTGTACGGATCGAACTTCGGTGACGCCAACAAGCACGTCACGACGAACATGCCCGTGCTCTTCGCCGGCGGCGGCTTCAAGCACGGCCAGCACCTGGCGTTCGACACCGAGCGCAATTATCCGCTGCCGAATCTTTACGTCTCGATCCTCCAGCGCATGGGTATCGAAGCGGAGAAGTTTGTGTCGTCGACGGGTACGATGCGCGGCCTCGAAATTACCTAAGGGGACGGATTCCGCTGCGCGGAATCCCTAACTTTTTGGGAGGAGGCGGAGCGCGGAGACGTGCGGCGGGAGTGGCTCCGAGCGTGAGCGAGTGGCGGCCCGGCCGAGTGGCACGGGTCTCCTGACCCGTGGAATGAATTCTGATCCCGGTTCACGGGCCGGGAGACCCGTGCCACCCATGGGCAAACAACTCGAGGAATCCCGCCCCGCCACTCGCTCACGCTCCCAGCCACGAGGTAGCACCCGGCTTGGCTCGCAGTTCCGGCTTCAGACGGAAAGGGATCGATCGCTCAGATTCCTGGCTTCAGGCTCAAATGGTCTTGGCGAATCCACTCGCGGGCGCTCGTGGCTACGCGAAAAGCGGAATGACCGCCACTCGCTCACGCTCGCAGCTGCAGGCTTGCTGCGACCGGGATGACATTCGGACTCCGCAGTCAACCACCGAGAGCACCGAGTTCACCGAGTGGAACTGCCCCCTCACGCGACGACATCCTGCCCATCTTGTCATCCTGTCGTGGTTTGGACCAAACTCTGTTTGCTGTCCTGCGCCCTCCCTTAACCTCGGCGGCCTCTGCGTTCCCCATCCGGTCATCACTTCTTCCGCCGCTGGCGGTATTCCTCGCCGGCCATGATTGCGGCGCGGAGATCGCGTTCGGTGCCGCCTTCGCGGCGGAGGAGCCGCTCGTACGCGGCGTAG
Source organism: uncultured Opitutia bacterium (assembly GCA_903848965.1). Lineage (GTDB taxonomy): Bacteria > Verrucomicrobiota > Verrucomicrobiia > Opitutales > Opitutaceae > ER46. The sequence goes on from CAINHV010000119.1 coordinate 5,744, forward strand.
CCTTCGGGATCAGGACCGCGCCCGAGCAGATCGCGATAAGCACGCGTGATGATCTCCCGCACCTCGCGGTTGAGGCCTTCTTCGCTGCGGCGGAGTTCCTCGCGGATCTGCCCCTGCGTCCAACCTTCGCGCCACTTGCCTCGGTAGTGATTCAGCCCGCTCGGATCGGGTTCGCGGCCGAGGACGTCGCGATAAGCGCGCGCAATGGCGTCCTCGGGCCGAACGGCGCGGGCCTCGTCGCTGCGCTGCAAATCGGCGATCAACTGTCGCTCGGTCCAGCCTTCGCGAATCAGCTTCTCGCGGTAGTGGCGCAGGCCCGAGGGATCGGCGTTGCGCACGAGGACTTCGCGGTACGCGCGTTGGACGATCGCTTCGGCGGTGCGGCGATCGTAGCGCGGCGGAGGCGGCCGAACGACGACCGGTGGCGGGGGCGAAACGGGGACCGGCACCACGTAAACCGTGTTCGGCGGAGAATCGATGCGGGGCGCGGGACTCGGTGTGGCCACCCGCGGACCAATGACGGCGAGCGAGACGATGCAACGATCCCAGGTGGCGCCGGCCTCGTTGCCGCGCGGGGTGGCGTACAGATCGGCGATGCTGGTTGTAATCTCCAGGCGGTCGCCGCCGAAGCCGGCGGCCGAGTAAGCGGTGGCGGTGGCCTGGCCCTCCACGCGGACGGAGGAAATGCCGAAGGTCCAAGGGCGCTGGTCCGAGCGCTTCACGCGGTCGAGGGTCTCGAGGTTGGCGCCGGCCTCGACCGTGAGGGCCTCACCACGAAAGTTCGGCTCGGTGTAGAACGTGACGCGATTGGCGCCCATGGTGGTGATCTGGGCGCGGAGAAATCCTGACGCGGCGAGAATCACGAAGAGCAGGCCGGGGAGAAGCCGAAGGAATGGACGCGGGAGCAGCATGCGGGACGTTGACGGGTAAGTCCTTGGACGCTGGGGGAGGGTTCCGCGGTTTTCAATCCGCGGTGGAATGGCGGTACGCTTGCGTGGATTTGGGGTGGCATGGGTCTCCAGACCCATGAAAGCGGATCCGCCTCGTATTAGGATCTTCACGGGTCGGGAGACCCGTGCCACCCGGCAGGCCAAGGCGTGACAGGATGGACAGGAGGCGCGGGCCGGTTTTTTTCCCTACGCGCTGAGGAGCGATTTGAGATCGGCCAGCGTGAGCTTGGCCGAGACGGCGTCGCTCGCCTCGAAGACGCCGCTGAGGAGGGCGCGCTTCTCGGCCTGCAAGCCGAGGACCTTCTCCTCAACCGTCCCGGCGGCGATCAACTTGTAGCTGGTCACGACGCGCTGCTGGCCGATGCGGTGGGCGCGATCGGTGGCCTGGGCCTCCGCCGCGGGATTCCACCAGGGATCAAAATGGATCACGGTGTCGGCGCCGGTCAGGTTGAGGCCGGTGCCGCCCGCCTTCAGCGAGAGGAGGAAGAGCGGGACGTCCGGCGAACCTTGGAAACGATCCACCTGCGCCTGGCGCTCGCGCGTCGACATCGATCCATCGAGGTAGCAGTGGGCCAGTTGCTGCGTCTCGAAGTCGGCGCGGAGGAGGGCGAGCAGCGACGTGAACTGTGAGAAGATGAGAATCCGGTGACCGTCGTCGATGGCCTCGGCCACCAGTTCGCGCAGCACCTCGAGCTTGGCCGAGTCGTTGAATTCGGCCGCGGTCGAAATGGCGCTGTCGAGGGCCGGAGCGGATTCCTTGGTCACAAGCCGCGGGTCGCAACAGATCTGGCGCAGCCGCAGCAATTGCGTGAGCGCGGCGAACTTCAGCGCGCCCTCGCTGGCGCCGGTGGCGGCGAGATCGACCAGTTCGCGCTCGGACTTTTCCTGCGTGTCGCGATAGAGCCGGGCCTGCGCGGACGTGAGCTCGCACCACAGGACCTGCTCGAGTTTGGCGGGCAGTTCGGGGGCGACGACCAGCTTGGTCCGGCGGAGAATGTAGGGCGCGCTCTGGGCGCGCAGACGATCGTCGAACCAGTTGCGCTCGTCGCCGCGGGTCCCGGCGGGGACGCGCGTGAGATAGCCGGGGAGCAGGAACTCGAAGAGCGAGCGCAGATCGTCGAGGGAGTTCTCGATCGGCGTGCCGGTGAGGAGGAAGCGCGCGCGCGCCTGCAGGGCCCGGAGCGCGGCGGCATTCTGCGAGCGGCGGTTCTTGATATGCTGGGCCTCGTCGGCGATGACGCAGGCAAACTTGACCGCGGTGAAACGTTCCTGGTCGCGGGCGAGGGTGCCGTAACTCGTGATGATGAGATCGTGCGCGGAAAAATCGGTGACCGCGCCGAGCCGCTGGCCGCCGTGGTGGACGAAGACCCGCAGACCGGGTGCGAAGCGGACGGCCTCACGCCGCCAGTTCTCCAGCAGCGAGGCGGGCGCGATGACGAGACTGGGACCTTGCGGGCGGATGGCGGTCAGCAGTGCCAGCGCCTGGAGCGTTTTGCCGAGGCCCATTTCGTCGGCGAGGATGCCACCGAGTTCCTGGCGATAGAGATGCCAGAGCCAGGCGACGCCGAGTCGCTGATAGGGACGAAGCAGGGCGGAGAGGCTGGGTTCGGTCGGCGCCGGGGGCAGGGCGGCGAGGGCCCGCAGACTCGCGGTCCGGGAGCGCCACGCCTCGGGCGGCGCGAAATTTGGCGACAGCTCCGCGAGAATTTCCTGGGCATCGGCCACGCCGGCTCGGGCCACGCGATGGGTCTTGCG
>CAINHV010000120.1 GCA_903848965.1 uncultured Opitutia bacterium
AGAAGTCCGCGATCTCCCGCCGGCACCAATCGGACTTCAAATAGCGCGGAGTCAGGACGGAAATCATGATCCGGGCGTTCTTAAACTCCTCCACGATCTTCTCATCGTAGATATCATTCCCCTTGAGTTTCGGATCGCGCCAGATCGTGGGTGCTTCACCCATCAACTGACCGAGCTTCACCCCTAAGACCCGGTGAAATTTACTGATCCAACCCTTTTCCTCGGCATCCAGCGGTTGGTCGTCAATGTGGGCGTAGCTGATGAAAATATCGTTCATGTAGTTACTGAAAACCGCAGGGACTGGTGGACGAACCAGAATTAAGGCGCCCGCCTTAATCGGACTTCCGTTCTGGGACCGCCGGAGAGGAGAGACCGATCAGGTAGTTGGTTACTCCGGTGGGAGTAGATGGGGTGGGGAACTTGGTAAAAAAGCCCGGGGCAAAAATCCTCCGGCGTTCGATCTGAATCGAGCAACGCGGCTGAATCAGTGTGTGTATAGCCCCCGACAATCAACTGTATTTCGCCGGACGGTTTTTTTACCACGCTGCTCTAGTATTACTACCCAGCCCTGTATCTAAAAAAAGGACGTTTTATCATTTATGTAATCGCCGCAAATCCGCAGCGTCTAGTCGCTCGAGGTTAATTTAATTCCCAGCTTTCCGCTTCGGCTGTCATGAGAAAATTTTCAATCCTGCCCCGGCTTGCCTGTTTTGCCGGACTGTTCGTGGCGCCGCTCCTCCCGCGGGCGGCAGAGTTTGACCAGCGGTTGTTGAATCTCTCGGCCCGCGCGCAAGCCGCCACCGGCGACAACGCGCCCATCGTGGGCTTTGTCATCGGCGCCGGCCCAGCTAAACGGGTCCTCATTCGCGCGATCGGCCCAGGCATGAGCGCGATCCCCGGGATCGGCGCGACCCTGGCCAACCCCAAGTTGGAATTGTATGCGGGGCCGACAAAGATCGCGGAAAACGACAATTGGACGACGAGTTCCATCGGCGGGGCGACCGGCTTCAGCGCCGTCGGCGCTTTTCCACTGCCGGCAGAGTCGCGGGATGCCGCGCTGCTCACCACGCTCGGTCCCGGCGGGTATACGGCGCGGGTCACCGGGGTGGAGACCGTCAGCGGGGTCGTGTTGTTGGAAGTGTATGATGTCACGGGGCAGGCGCGGCTAATAAATCTTTCCACGCGCGCCATGGTCGGCACCGGAGCGGGAATTTTGATTTCCGGCGTGGCGATCGCCCCCGGCGGGGGAGCGCGAAAGATGCTGGTCCGCGCGGCCGGCCCTGCCTTGCGGGGGTTGTTTCCGGGGCTCCCAACCCTCGCGGATCCCGCGATCGCCGTCATTCAGGGGGCCACCCAAATTGCGTCCAACAACGATTGGGGGACGGAAAACGCTGCCGCTTTGCACGCCGCTTTCGGACAATCGGGTGCGTTTCCCTTCGCGCCCGGTTCGAAAGACGCCGCGCTCATGGTCGACCTGGCGCCGGGCCAAAATTACACCATTCATGTTAGCGGCGTCGGCAACACCACCGGCATCGCCCTCGTAGAGGTCTACGATCTGACGTCCGACAATTTCGCCCTGGTGAGCGTGGCGGCGACGACCGTGAGCACGGATACGAAAGGCAGCGCGCCGGCGGTATTCACCGTGTCGCGCACGGGTTCGACGGCGGCGGCGCTGACCGTTTATTACAACGTCGGAGGGTCGGCGCTCATGGGAAGTGATTTCGGCAGTCTCCCGGGCTTCGTCACCATTCCGGCGGGGGCGACGACCACCACCATTCCCATTAGCGCGCGTGAAAATGCCTTCGGGCCGGCGATCAACAAAAACGTTTCACTCTCGATCGTTTCCGCGCCCGGTTATTTGGTCGATTCCCGGCTGACGGCCACGGTTTCAATCTTCGATTATCCGGGCACCCTTTACTTCGCCTCGCTGCGACCCGGCCTGGCGGCCGCGGTGTCCACGGCGTATGGAACCGCCACCGTTCAACTCAGCTCCGATCAGAAGTCCGCGGTCGTCGATGTCACCTTCTCCAATCTCAGCTCTCCGCAAACGGTCGCTTATCTGCGCCTCGGTAACACCGGCGAGGTCGGCACGGAACTCGCGCGGCTTTCGAACGGCCAGGTCAACGGGCAAAGCTGGATCTTTCAGTCCACCGCCGGCCTGACGGCGGCGGAGATGGTGCAGGCGCTGAAAGACGGACGGGTTTTCGTCAGTATCGAATCGGCGAATTTCCCGGGCGGCGAACTCCGCGGTGCGTTTATCCAATCCAGCGGATCGACGACGTTTACTCCACCCGCCACGATGCCGGCGATGGCGGACGCGCCGATGACGGCGGTGGATGCCGCGCGGTTCCTGATGCAGGCAACCTTTGGCCCGACCCAAGCGGAAATCGATGGGCTCGTCGGACGGCGGTTCAGCGAATTGAGAAACTGGATCGGGACGCAAATCGGCTTGCCGCCCTCGCTTCTACTCCCGGCCACCCGGGAGGATTTCAACGCGTTTACCGCGCTCAGCTCCGACAATCCCCAATACAGCTACCAAAACCGGCAGGCCGGCTGGTGGAAGAATGCGCGCACGGCTCCGGATCAACTGCGGCAGCGGATGGCATTTGCGCTCAGCCAGATCTTCGTGGTTTCCGACGTTAACTCGAGTTTATACAACAATCCCCTCGGGCTCGCGAATTACTACGACATTCTTGTCCGGGGCGCGTTCGGCAATTTCCGCCAGGTGTTGGAGGAGGTGACGCTCAGCCCGGTCATGGGCGTTTACTTGAGTAGTCTGCGGAACCCCCGGGCGACCCTGGACACCCGCACGCAGCGGTTCACGTCGCCGGACGAGAATTATGCGCGCGAGGTCATGCAGCTCTTCACCATCGGTCTCAACCGCCTGCAGCCGGACGGTACGCTCATGCTCGACGCGCTCGGCGTCCCGATTCCGACCTACGACCAAAGGACGGTCACGGAGCTGGCGAAAGTGTTTACCGGGTGGGGGTACGCCTCCACGGCGACGAATCCAAGCTTCACCGGGGCGGCGGCGAACTGGATCGAGCCGATGCTGCTGTATCCCGCTTTCCATGACAACACCGAGAAGGTCATGATGGACGGGGTGGTGATCCCGGCCAACCAGGGTGGGGCGAAGGACCTGAAGGATGCGCTGGACGCGCTGTTCAACCATCCGAACACCGGCCCCTTTATTGCCCGCCAGCTCATCCAGCGCCTGGTCACGAGCAACCCCAGTCCCCGCTACGTTTACCGGGTGGCGCAGGTGTTCGCCAACAATGGCCTGGGAGGGCGCGGCGATCTCGGCGCGGTGGCGCAGGCAATTCTGAACGACTACGAAGCGCGATCTCCGGCGGTGGCCGCCGGCGCAAGTTTCGGCAAGCTGCGCGAGCCACTGCTGCGGGCGACGGCGCTGTTGCGGGTCTTCAACGGCGGCGCGAACAACGGCCGTTTCGCGTTTTTTGTGGGGCAAACGAACGAAAGCCAGCTCGGCCAAACGGCGCTGCACGCCCCCACGGTTTTCAATTTCTTCGAGCCCGACTATGTTTTGCCGGGCGCGCTCACCTCGGCCGGCCTCGTCGCGCCGGAGTATCAGATTCTCACGGACACGACCGCCATCGCGCAGCCGAACCAATTGTGGTCCTGGATCTACGCCAACCGCTCGCAGGGCGCCACCCTCAACCCCGGCGACGGCACCATTGGATTCGTCTTTGAGAGCAATTTTCTGGCCCTGGCCCGCACCCCGGCGGCGCTGGTGGATTACACGAACCTGATGCTGGCCGGGGGCGGGCTGCCCAAGACGGTGACGGACCGCATCGTGGCCGGGATCGCGGCGATGCCGAACAACACCGCCGCCACCGACCTCGAGCGCGTACGCTCGGCCATCTATCTCACGGTCAGCGTGCCCCAGGGCGCCATCCAGAAATAACCGCCGCGATGAACAACTCCAAGACTTCCCTCCCGGATCTTGCCCGGCGCAAGTTCCTCGGCACGTGCTGCGCCTCGGTGGGTGCGACCGGCATGCTCTCCGCGCTCGCGCAACTGCGCTTGATTGGCGCCGTGGCCGACACCAGCGGCGTCCCCGCCCGGGCCGCGGCGCCCCAGCCGGATTTCAAAGCGCTCGTTTGTCTCTTCCTCTCGGGCGGCAACGATGCCAACAACCTGATCATCCCCACGGATTCGCCGACGTACAATGCGTATTCCATCGGGCGGGGCGCGCTCGCCCTGGCGCAAAATGCGGTGCTCCCGATTACCCCGCGCACCAATGACGGCCGCAGTTGGGGACTCCATCCGTCGCTCGGCATTAACCCGAACGGCAGTACGAACGGCGGTCTCAAGGGACTCTTCGATCAAGGTAAACTGGCGATCATGGCCAACGTGGGTTCGCTGGCGTACCCCCTCACGAAGGCGGAGTACACCGCGCGCCCCGATCTGCGGCCCCGACAGCTTTTTTCCCACAACGATCAGCAGGTCGAATGGCAGAGCAGCATTGCCGACCGACCGTTCACGACGGGTTGGGGCGGACGGCTGGCCGATCTCACGAATGCCTTCAACGAGAACAATCGCATTGCCATGTCGATCTCCCTGAACGGGCAGAACTCGTTTCAGGTGGGCCGCAACGTCGGGCAGTATGCGGTCGGTACGAACGGCGCGATTGCGCTGACGGGCAGCGGCACGGGGACTTCGGTTAACGGTCTCCGCACGGCGGCCCTGAAAGACGCGCTGGCGGCGCAGAACGCCAACCTGTTCGAGACCGCGTTCGCGGGCCTGACCAGCGGCGCCGTGGCGAACAGCGCGCTACTTTCCAGTGTGGTCACCGGCGCCAGTCCGTTCGCCTCGTTCTTCGCCGGGCTCACCTCGAATATCAGCCAGCAGCTGCACATGATTGCCCGGCTGGTGAATGCGCAGCAAGCGCTCGGACTGCGGCGCCAGGTGTTTTTTGCCCGCCTCGGCGGGTGGGATCTGCACGATAATCAGGTGGTGGCGGGCAACACCGCCACCGGTGCTCACGCGAATCTTTTTCGCGACGTCAGCCAGGCCGTCACCGCATTCTACAACGCGCTCGCCTCGGTCGCGGCGGACGACCAGGTCACGACCTTCACGGCGTCGGATTTTGGCCGAACGTACAACACCAACGGCGACGGTTCCGACCACGGTTGGGGCAGCCATCATTTCGTGGTGGGTGGCGCGGTGCGTGGGGGCGAAATCTACGGCCGCATGCCGACCTTCGCCATTGACGGCCCCGATGATACCGGACGTGGCCGCTGGATCCCTTCGATGAGCGTCGACGAATACAGTGCCACGCTCGCGAGCTGGTTTGGGGTAAGCGCCACCGACCTGCCGGTCGTGCTGCCTAACATCGGTCGCTTTGCGCGCCCGAATCTGGGGTTCATGGCGAGCTAGTTGGCCCGCGTGACGTTCTGAACCGGATGTGGGCCCGTCGGATCATTCTGCCGCTGGCGGCGCTCGTGGGGTTGAGCCTGGCGCTCCTTTATTGGCGGGCCGGGCGCGATGCTCCGGCGCGCTCAACCCATGATTCACCGCCCCCGGTGCCGCCGGTCGCGCCGCCGTTAGCGCCCCCGCCCGCCGGGGTTCAACCGCGCAACCGGGGTCCGCGCGAAAGCGACGCCGCCAGCCCGATCGCGGATGCGCTTAACCAGCCGGGAGGCTCCATCAAGCGCGACCTGCAGATGGTCCACGAACTGCTCGAAACGTGGCAGTCGAATTTTCCCCGGGAAGGAAATCCCGTGGGCGAGAACGCGGAGATCACCGCGGCGCTGGCGGGGGATAACCGTCTGGGATTCCCTTTTATCGCGGCCGGTCACCGCGCCATCAACGGGCGGGGGGAGCTCTGCGACCGCTGGGGGACGCCGCTGCGTTTTCACTCGTTGAGCGGCACGCAGATGGAAGTTTACAGCGCCGGGCCTGATCGAAAATTTGCGACCGCGGATGACGCGGTGTGGCCGCCCGCGGCGCCTGAGCAGCCCTGATCGGCGTTCGCCCGGTCGCTGGGCGGCCTGATGGCGCGGGCGTCGCGAGACCCGCCAACAGCTTAACATCGTTCACCCGTCATTTCGCGTTTTCCGCGATTCGTCGTGACGAGCGCCCCGTTTCCCGTCGGAACGCCCGCGGTTTCACGCTGTTGGAATTCTCGTCGTGCGCGCAATTATCGACCTGGTGGCCGGAGTCGCGATCAGCAAGGTCGTCGGCATCTTCGACGGCGCCAGGATCAATCCCGCGCAGCTGTTTGTGAACACCGGCGTGAGAACTCCGCTCACGACGTAAAAGGTCTACATGAGCGACTTACTGAATCGACGGAGCAGGACGCAAAACCGGGTCTTGAACAGGAAGGCCGGGGAGATCGGGAAGTGATTCGTTTCGCCGGTCGGAGACGCGGCGCTACTCGTGGCTGCGAGCGCGAGCGAGTGGCGGCTTGGGCGTGGCACGGGTCTCCCGACCTGTGAAGTGCGTTGGGAAAGGCATCACGGTCTGCACGGGTCGGGAGACCCGTGCCACGGGCAGGCCGTCGGCGGATGAATGGCGGCTCTCAACCCTCAGCTCTCAACCCTCAACCCTCAGCTCTCAACTCCAGCCCCCGCTCACTCCGGGTCCTCCCAGCGCTTCGCGCGGGCGAGGGCCTTGTTCCAGCCGGCGAGGAGCTTTTTGCGCTGCGGCGACTTCATCGCGGGAATAAAGCGGCGGTCGGCCTGCCACTGCGCGGCAATCTCGGCGGTGTTCTTCCAATAGCCGACGGCGAGTCCCGCGAGATACGCAGCCCCGAGCGCGGTCGTCTCAGAAACGCGCGGGCGCACGACGGGCACGCCGAGCAGGTCGGCCTGGAACTGCATCAGCAGGTTGTTCGCGCAGGCTCCGCCGTCGACGCGGAGTTCCTTCAACTTGATGCCGGAGTCGGACTGCATCGCGTGGAGCACATCGTGCACCTGATACGCGATGCCTTCGAGCGCGGCGCGGGCGAGGTGGGCGGAGGTGGTGCCGCGGGTGATGCCGGCGACCAGGCCGCGGGCGTATTGATCCCAGTGCGGCGCGCCGAGACCGGCGAACGCGGGTACGAGATAGACGCCGCCGTTGTCGGTTACCTGCGCCGCCAGAGCCTCAATCTCGGCGGCAGTCTTCACGAGGCCGAGTCCGTCGCGCAGCCACTGCACCACGGCGCCCGCGATGAAGATGCTGCCCTCGAGCGCGTACTCGGTACGTCCATCGACCCGCCACGCCACGGTGGTGAGCAGGTTGTGCCGCGACGCGATCGGCTTCGTCCCGGTGTTCATCAACATGAAGCAGCCGGTGCCAAAGGTGTTCTTGACCATGCCGGGCCGGGTGCAGACCTGACCAAAGAGCGCGGCCTGCTGGTCGCCCGCGATGCCGGCGATCGGGATCGTGCCGCCCCAGAGCGTGCAGTCGCCATAGACCTCGCTGGAGTCGCGGACGGTCGGCAGCAGCGAACGCGGGATGCCAAACAACTTCAGCAGTTCGTCGTCCCAGTCGCAGGTCTTCAGGTTGAAGAGCATCGTGCGCGAGGCGTTGCTTACGTCGGTGACGTGGACGCGTCCGCCGGTAAGATTCCAGACGAGCCACGAATCGATGGTGCCGAACGCGAGCTGTCCGGCGCGGGCCCGCTTCATGGCACCCGGGACGTGCTTCAGAATCCATTGCAGCTTGGTGCCGGAGAAATAGGCGTCGACGACGAGACCGGTCTTGCGCCGGATCATCGCGGCGTGGCCGGCCTTTCGGAGCCGGTCGCACGCCCCGGCGGTGCGGCGATCCTGCCAGACGATCGCGTTGCAGATGGGACGGCCGGTGGCGCGATCCCAGACGACGGTGGTCTCGCGCTGGTTGGTGATGCCGATGGCGGCGATGTCGGTCGCCGAGAGGTTGGCCTTCTGGAGTGCGGTGGTGGCGACGCCGGACTGCGAGGCCCAGATTTCGTTGGCATCATGCTCGACCCAGCCGGGCTGCGGGAAAATCTGCCGGAACTCCTGCTGCGCCGTGGCGACGATCGCGCCCTGATGATCGAAGACGATGGCGCGTGAACTGGTGGTACCTTGATCGAGAGCGAGAATGTATTTCATGGGGTGAATCCGGTGGGGGAAAGAGAGCGCGTTAC
>CAINHV010000121.1 GCA_903848965.1 uncultured Opitutia bacterium
ATCACGTTTCGCAACCAAACCTGGGCCATCGGCCAGGCGTTCGCGTCACTGCCCATCGGCCTGCGGCCGAGCCCGCAGGCCGATGGGCAGTGGGAAGCTTACTTCAGCTTCTTCACCCTTGGAGTCCTCGACTTCACCTCCCTCGAACCGAACCGAACCAGCGTCCGTCGCCTCTCTTCGGCTCGCTCACCCAAAGACTAGAACCATCACCGTGCCCGTTCCCAAAGTGTTACCCATGTCTCCGGTCTGACTGTTACCCTTGTCTTCGGTCCAAACACTCGTGCGCGCCCTCTCTTCGTACGGCTACAGTTTCACTTAAATCGCTCTAGGCATTTTTTGCGGCTATCTTCCTCTCCACTGCAGCCCCCGGACAACCTCGCGGGTACGTGGCCAAAAATCAGACAGGCAACCGCGCATCGCGTCCCCTTCTCCACCGCGCAGTCTTTGCGACGATGAAATCCGGTGCCCTGCTCAAGGAGAAGATTAACCGCCACCAGCCAACCTTTGGGGTCATGGCGACCTTCCACTTCTGGCCGGGACTGGTCGAAATCGCGATGAATGCCGGGCTCGACTACCTCATCATCGATCTCGAGCACCTGACCCACGCGCCGGAGATGGTCGCGGATGCCTGCGCGATCGGCCGCCGCGAAAACTTTCCGATTCTCATTCGGCCGGCCTCGGCCGAGTTCACGACCGTGCGCCTCGCGATGGATCTCGGCCCCTGCGGCCTCCTCATTCCGTATGTGCAGACTCCCGCGATGATGGACGAAATTCGCGATGCCGTGTACATGAAGCCCCGCGGCCGCCGCCGTCCAGGCGGACCAGGCAATCTCTGGGTCAAGGATTACAACTACAGCACCTGGAAAAAGGAGTTCGAGGACGACCTCATCATCCTGCCCCAAATCGAGAGTAAGATCGGCCTGGAGAACGTCGATGCCATCGCGAACCATCCCGTCACCACCGCGATCGCCATCGGTCCGTACGATCTGTCCGCCGACCTCGGTGTCTGCTGGCAGCCCGACAGCCCCGAACTGACCGGCGCGATCGACCGGATCCGACAGGCGGGCAAGGCCGCCGGGAAAAACATGTGGATGATTGGCGACGGCCCTTCGCTCACGAAGAAGGGCTTCACCTTCCTCTGCCTGACGGAACCGATCATGTTCCTCGCCGCGTCCCTCGGCCAGCTCGTCCAACGCACGCGCTCCAACGGCCCGGCGGAACCGGCGCCGAGCATTCCGCTGCCCTGATTCCTCAGGCGTGGAACTTGGCGAAGACAGCCAGCGCGTTGTCTCGGAAAATCCGCTGCACGTCGACCGCGCCCAGACCCGCCTGGGTGCAGGCGGCGCGCAAAGCAATCAGGGACTCGATCCCAATCAGCGTCATCTGCGGGGCCTTGTTCTCCTCCGCGTAGAGCCAGAGCATCTGGTTGCCGACGGTCACACAGCGGCCACGCAGATGGCTGATCGGATAGTCCGAGCCGTACAGCACGCGCTGGGGTCCAAACACATCCAGGGCCACGCGCATGCCTTCCGCCTCGGTGACGGCGGAGGTGTCGACGCAAAGGTTCGGACAATTGGCCAGCGTTCGCAGGCCGCGGGCGTTGCGGTGATTGAACGAACGCGCGATATGCGCGAGCACGACCTGACAATTCGGATACTTCGCACTCAACCGGCGCAACTGCTCCTGATTGATGGGATCCGCCACCGCCGCATCGCGCATCAGATGGAGCATCAGGACCGCGCCGTGGCGGTCGCACTGTTTCCACATCCACTCCGGCGCGAAGTCCTCCACGGTCACCTGCGAGGTATCCGCGCGACCGACGTAAAAGTGATAGGGCTTGAGCCCGCGGCAGCGACCGGAAGCCATCGCTTCCTCGGTGGGCGCCGGATCATCCGTCGGAGCCACGATCGCGAGGCCTTGGGTGGGACTGGAGGACGGCAGCGTTGCGATCTGATCGTACATCCACCGGTTGATCGCGGGGCGATCGTGCTGCCGCGCTGGAAAGGGAAACACCAGCGCCTCGACCAGGCGCCGTTCGGGCAGGATCAATTCCATCGCGGCCCGATAGCTCGCCGGGGAAATGGTCACGCCAGTCAGATGCGCCGCCACCGAGCCGGGCGCATAACCACTCGGCTCCACCACGTGCGCGTGGATGTCACACACCTTCGCCGGCATAAAGCCGTCCGTCGCCTCCGCGAGCAGCAGCCGATCGAGCGCGTTCAGTTCCGTTTCAAGTTTCATGAATGATGTTTCCCCGGGCGGTCACGGGCCGGGCCGGCCCAGCACGCGGGTGGGTTCCTGATCGGGTTGGATCGTCGTCCAGCGCTCGGCCCGGGCGGCGGTTTCAGCCGCGGCGAGGGTGGCGAGCACTTGTTGATACTCGGCGTAGCTGTGTCCCCAGGGGGTGCCGCCCTGAATCGCATCGACGAACGCGCCAATTTCCGCGGCGTAGCCGGCTTCGATGACCTCGCCGAGCGGACCAAATTGGTGCGTCGCCGCCGCCGGCCCATGCACGACAATCTCGCCGCGATTCATATCCCAGGTCAGGGATCCGTTCGCCCCGACCGCAATGCCCCGCCGGTGATCCTGCGGGCAGCCCATCGTAACTGTGAGCTGACCCGTGCCGCCCTTTTCCAATTGCATGAGCAGGCTCCAAGTTTCCTCGAAGGAATCTTCGCGCCGGCTGAACTGGTTGAAGCCGCCGGTGACCTGCCGGGCCGGACCGAAAATGCGCGCCAGCCAGGAGAGTTCGAACGGCACCATCTCCCGCGCCGGCGCGGTGTCGCGATGCCGGCCGTAATACTCTCTCCCCTCGGTCGGGTGCCACGCCGCCATGTCGCCGGCGAGGCAGAATTGATAACCGAGCAGCGGCCCGATCGCGGTCTGGACGACCTCCTGCATGGCCTTGAAAACCGGGACGAAAGACAGTGACAGCGACGGGGCGCAGACGACCGCCGGGAGCAGACCGACCCGCGGGGCCACCCCGTAACTCCAGATGTCCGCCTCGACGAAGTGGTGGATCTTCCGATCGAGCGCCAGGTCGACGAGCGGCCCCTTGGTGCCGGGCGGGGTCGAAATGATGAACGCCGCCGGTTCCCATTCCAAGGCATCCGCCATCGTCGCGAACGTCTTCACGCCGAAACGAGACTCCGCCGATCGCCGGCGATCCTCGCGGCCATCGAAAAGACGGAGATCGAGGCCCGGCCGGCGGGAGAGATCGCGGAGCCGGCGCGATCCCATCGATCCGGCGCCGAGTTGGAGGATTTTGAGTTCGTGGGACATCAGGTGAGGCGGGCGAAACCGCTTTGCGCCACGGGACCGTGGAGGGCCTTGAGCACCGTGCCGCGGTCGAGGTGCTCCTTCATCAAGCCAAAGACTTCTTCGACGGCGGTGAGATAGCGGACGACCAGGTCGGGCTGGTGCGCGTAGGTCGGATAGAAACCGGCGGCGGAAAGAAAGCCGCGGGCCAGCATCTCCTGGGTGAAGAGCGTCATCAGGGCGCGGCTGAGGTCCCCGGCATCGAAACTCAGGATACAGAGCGCGGGGATGCCGATCACCTTGGCGGGCAGTCCCGTGCGGGTCGCCGCGGCGGCCCAGCCGGCCCGGACGCTGGAGCCGATTTCCTGCACGTGCTGCGCCACGTTCAACTCCTCCAAGCGCGCGAGCGTGGCCACCGCTGCCGTGGGCCCAATTGATTCCGTCCAATACGTGCTGCTGATGAAGGTTTGCTGGGCGGCATCCATCACGGCGTCGCGGCCGATGATGGCGGACATCGGGAACCCGTTCGACATCGCCTTGGCGAAGACCGCGATATCGGGCGACACACCCATGGTGAGGTGCATTCCGCCGTGGTTGGTCCGCCAGCCCGCCGTGATCTCATCGAAGATCAGGACGGCGCCGGTCTCGTCCGCGAGAGCCCGCACCTTTTCGAGGAAACCGTCCTTGGGCGCATCGTAGCGTCGCGGCTCCATCACAATCGCGGCCAGTTCGGAGCGGTGCGCGGCGACGATCTGTTCCAGTTCGCTAATCTGATTGTAACGGAACGGCAGCGCGCTCCCGAGCAAGGCCCGTGGCACGCCCTCGGGATCCAGCCCGGGCAGCAGGTGGCCGTTCAGTGCATCGGTCGCCCCGAGGTTCGCGGCCAGGTACCAGTCGCTCCAGCCGTGGTAACCGCAAAACGCCACGACCCCCCGGCGCGTATGGGCCCGCGCAATCCGGACGGAAATCGCCATCGCCTCGCCGCCCGTGCGGGCGAACCGGGCCTTCGAGGCCCAAGGGTGAATCGCACAGAGCCGGTCAGCGAGCTCGACCTCGGCGGGCGAATTGAGGGTGCACATGCTCCCCCGCGCCACGCAGTCGGTCACGGCCGCGTTGACCACCGGATCCGCGTAGCCGAGCAGGCAGGTGCCGATGCCGTTCGACGTGAAGTCGGAGTAAGGCCGGTTGTCCAGGTCCCAGACCGTGCAACCCTGGGCCCGGCTGTAGTAGGCGGGCCAGCCGCCGGGCAAATATTGCTCCGGCCGCTTGCCGAGCAGCTGGGCCCCGCCGGGAATCCGGCCGCGGGCGCGACGATACAGCTGCTGGCCGGTGCCGGGGCCCGGATCCACGTTGGTCTGCACTGGGGAAATCATAGGTAAGCGGAGATGAGGGGGAACGCCGACCCCCAGGGCGGAACGCGGCGGGCGGCACCATGGCCCGGGAAAGCAAAGGTGCGGGAAGCAGCGCCCATCTGATGCTCCGTTGACGCGGGAGAACCCACACCCAGTCAAAACAAAATGCCACTAGTCAAACGAGCCGGGCCCCAGCAGAACGGGGTATCAGAGTGAAACGGAACGCTCCCCGCGAAAGCTGTCACTTTATTTGTCAGCAGATGGTTTCTTTTTGAAAAGGGTCCGCTCGGCATCTTCGGTTTGAATGAACTCCCTTACTCTCCAGCGTGACTCCGTCTGGTCAGCCACCCCTACTCCGTTCACGGCTGATGGCCGCGTCGACGTTGCCTCCGTGCAGCGCATGGTGGCTCACCATGTCGACCTTGGGGTCGCCGGAATCATGCTGGCCGGCACCTGTGGTGAGGGTCCCTGGCTCCGCGATCGCGATCGCGAGACGCTCGCCCGCGCGGCGGTCGAAGCCGGCAAGGGCAAGCTCATCGTGGCCATGCAGGTCTCGGACAATTCCTGGGGCCGCGTGCTGGACAATGCGGATCGGGCCGCCTCCTGGGGCGTCGAGCTGGCGGTCGTGGCCGCCCCGTCGTTTTTCATCAACGCCACCACCAAGCGGATGGTCGCCCACTACACCGAGGTCGCCCGCCGCAGCTCGCTGCCCGTGGGCCTTTACGATCGCGGGACGCACAGCCCCTACGTCGTGCCGGAGTCGCATCTGCCCGAGCTGCTGGCGGAACCCAACATCGTCGTCATCAAGGACAGCGCGCAGCAGCCGTCCCGCCGGAAGTGCTATCTCGCGGCCCGCGAGGCGCGCCCCAGCCTCAAAATTTTCTCCGGTTCGGAGTTCGACTGCGACGAGTATCTGGAAGCCGGCTACGATGGTCTCCTCCTCGGCGGCGGCATCTTCAATGCCCTCATGGCCCGTGACATCATCAAGGCGGTCCGCGCCGGCAACATGCCCGCCGCCAAGGCCGCCCAGGCCCGCATGAACGACCTGATGTACCGCGTCTATGGCGGCACGAAGATCGAGTGCTGGATGACGGGCCTGAAGGAGCTGCTCGTGCAACTGGGCATCTTCTCCTCCAACTACAATTTGCTCGAGTATCCGCTGACGCCCGAGTGCCTGGCCCAGATTCAGGCGGCCATCAGTGGCGCCGACGGCATGGGCTTCCGCAAGGACATGCTCGTGGCGCAGCGCAGCTTCACGCCCCTCGTGGCCGCCTGAACGCCGATGTCGCGCCCCCAGGTCGTCAACACCGACTGTAATTTCTCCTACGACACGGAGAAAAAGCAGATCGAGTCGGCCGGGGGCGAACTCGTCCTCGCCAAGGCGCGGACCGAGGACGAAATCATCGCCACCTGCGCCACGGCGAAGGTGGTCCTGATTGAGTTCCAAGACACGCCCATCACGGCGCGCGTCATCTCCGCCCTGCCCGCCCTCCGCGCGGTCATCCGCTACGGGGTGGGGATCGAGAGCGTCGATCAGCCCGAGGCCACCCGCCGCGGGGTCGTCGTCGCCAACACCGCCGACTTCTGCACCGAGGAAGTCTCCGATCATGCGGCGGCCCTCCTGCTCGCGAGCGCGCGCAAGATTTGCTTCTTCGATCGCACCGTCCGCGCCGGCGGCTGGCAGCAGTTCAAGCTCGACCCGCCCCTGCGCCGGCTGAGTTGCATGACCCTCGGGCTCGTCGGCTGGGGTCGCATTGCCCAGGCCGTGGCGCGCAAGATGCAGGGCTTCGGCATCCGGATCCTGGTGACGGATCCTTTTGTCCAGTCGTTGCCCGCCGGTTCCAACGCCGAGCTCGTCAGTCTCGATCGCGTGCTGCGCGAGTCGGACCTGGTGTCGCTCCATGTGCCGCTCTCCGGTGCCACGAAGCATCTCATCGGCGAGGACCAGCTCCGGGCGATGAAGCCGACTGCGTTCCTGATCAACACCAGCCGCGGCGGCGTCGTCGATCAGGCCGCCTTGGTGCGCGCGCTGGAGGAAAATCGTCTCGGGGGCGCCTCCCTGGACGTCTTCGAGGAGGAGCCTCTGCCGGCGGACAGCCCGATGCGAACGCTGGACAAGGTGATCGCCACGCCGCACTACGCCGCGTCATCGGTGGATTCGATGGCCCATTTGCACCGCACCGTGGCGGATTCCATCGAGGCCATCCTCCGCGGTTTCTGGCCGCCTTTTCCCGTCAACCCGGCTGTGCAGCCGCGGGACCCGCTCCGCCCTTGGTCAGAGTTTCGGCGCGGCGGCTGATCGTTTCCTCCTCCCATTTCCATGAAAAAAATCCGCTTTGGCATTCTCGGCTCGGGCTACATGGGTCGTACCCATGCGGAAGCGATCAAACAACTGGGCGATCGCGCGGCCCTGACCGCCATCTCCGGCGGGCGGCGCGCCGCCGGTCTCGCCCAGCAATACGGCATCGCCGAGGAACCCACGGCCGAGGCGTTGATCCGGCGGGCGGATGTCGATGCGGTGATCGTGACGACGCCCCACCACGTCCACGCCGACGCGACCGTCTACGCCCTGCAGCAGGGCAAGCACGCGATGGTCGAGAAGCCTCTCGCCACCACCGTGGAGGATTGCGATCGCATGATGGCGGCCGCGACCGCGGGTAAGCGGGTGCTCGCCGTGGGCTACCAGCAGCGTTTCCGTCCGAACAACCTAGAAGCCTGGCGTCTGATTCGCGCCGGGGCGATCGGCAAGGTCGAGACCGTCCAGTCCAACATGGCAGCCCAGCGGGTGGAAGGGGTCTCGAGCTTCGGCAGCGACTGGCAATGGTGGAACGATCCCGCGAGCATCGGGCACCTGATCAATGCGCTGCCCCATGCGATCGACCAGATCCGGTGGTGGACCGGTGCCGACATCACGACGGTGTCCGCCTTCTGCCGCACGCTGCTCCCCGACATCAAGGTCGAGGACACGACCATGGCCCTGGCCGGTTTTTCCAACGGCACGATCGCCACGCTGTATTCAAGCCGGGCCCTGCCCCACGCTAACTTCGACACGGAATCGTTTCGCTTCCGCGTCGTCGGCAGCGACGGACTGATCGATCTCGACTCCTATGAGCAGTTGCGGCTCGCCGACGCCAAGGGCTGGCGGGTGATGTCGACCCAGCCCAAGGTCGGCCATCTCAACGCCGACACCGCTTTCCTCGAATCGCGGATGCAGGCTTACCGGGACCAGATGACGTCCTTCATCGCCGCCATCAACGGCGAGCCCACCCCGGCCGGAGCACCGCAGGTCGGCAGCGCCGGGGACGGACGCGCCGCCGTCGCCGCGTGTTGCGCCATTGTCGCCTCGTCGCAGCAGCGGCGCTGGATTGATTTGCCCGCCGGTCGCGGGGGCCAGTGAGCCCACCATGATTCCCGTCCTTGCCGCGCAGGCCACCGACCATCGCTTCGGCGCCTTCGATCTCGTCATCGTCATTTTCTGCGCGTTCCTGCTGCTGGGAACCGGGCTGTTTTTCGCCCGCCGCCAGAAGAACACCGAGGTTTACTTTGTCGCCGGGCGGAATCGCAGTCCGCTGCTGGCGGGCGTTTCGCTCTTCGCCGCGCTCTTCACGATCATCGCCTACATCGGGATTCCCGGCGAGGTGGTGCAGAATGGACCGATGCTGGTGATGGGTTCGCTGTGCGCCCTGCCGTTCAGCTACTTCGTCATCAGCCGCTACCTGATTCCCGCGTTCATGCGGCTGCCGATCACAAGCGGCTACGAATTGCTGGAAACGCGACTGGGGCGCTCTGTCCGGGTGACGGCCTCGATCACCTTCATCTGCGTGCGCCTCGTCTGGATGGCGCTGGTGATTTACGCCGCGTCCGTCGTGCTCGTGAACGTCACCGGCTGCGATCGCAAGTGGCTCCCGCTGATCGCCGCCGGGATCGGCGGCATCGCCACGCTCTATACCCTGGCCGGCGGAATCGAGGCGGTCATGACCACGGCCGTCCTGCAGTTCGCCCTCCTGCTGCTCGGCGCCGCGCTGACCATCAGCCTCATCACTCTCTATTCCGGCGGCTTCGCCGCGTGGTGGCCGCAGCAGGCGCCGGGGCACTGGATGCCGCAGCCGTTCTTCAGTGCGGACCCCGCCATCCGGCTCACGGCTGTCGGCACGTTCATCTCCTATTTCATTTCGACGGTGTGCGCCGGCGGGTCGGATCAGGTCGCGATTCAACGCTACCTCACCACCCGTGACGCCGCCGCGGCCCGCCGCGCCGTGATGTTCGGCCATATCTCGGTCGGCACCGTCATGCTCAGCCTCGGCTTCGTCGGTGCGGCGCTCCTCGGCTACTTCACCCAGCACCCGGAACTGCTCCCCGCGGGAAAGACGCTGGCCCAGGCCGGCGACGGACTCTTCCCCTACTTTCTCAGCCATGGCCTGCCAACCGGCGTATCCGGTCTCGTCGTCGCCGGCCTGCTTACGTCCGCGGTCTCGGGCGTCGCGCCGGGCATCAATTCAATTATCGCCGTCCTGAATCAGGAGGTCATTGAACCCCTGGTTAAACAGGGCCGCGCGCAGGAGGCCTCCAAGGTCAGGATTGCCCGGGTGCTTTCGCTCGTGATCGGCGGCATCATCACCCTCGGCAGCCTCGCGATGAGCCAGGTGTCGGGTAACCTGGTCGAGGTTTCGGGCAAGACCATCAATGTGTTTTTCTACCCGATGTTCAGCCTGTTCTTCCTCGCGCTGTTCGTGCGCTTCGCGAACGCCACCGGGGCAATCCTCGGCGCAATCTACGGCCTGACCACGGCGATCGTCGTCGGTTACTGGGATGCGCTGACCGGCATGCCGCGAGTGAGCTTCCAATGGATCGGGCCCACCTCGCTGCTCGTCTCGCTGACGGCGGGCTGCCTCTTCAGTCTGGTGCCACTTAAAGGGCGGTCACCGGCCGTCGTCTGGACTTTCCGCCTCGCCGCGCTGGCCGCCCTCGCCTTGGCGGTTTCCCGCGTGGCTGCGCTGCATCCCTGAGGGCCGGCCGCTGCGCTGGGCGGGTTAGTGCAAACCGGGCTCACGCGAAGGCCGCGAAGGGGAACTCGGATTCATGGCGTGGCGAAGGGCTGAATCCGATTGATGAGGCAACGGTGTTTCCGTGGCTGCGAGCGTGAGCGAGTGGCGGCGCGTCTGAGTGGCACGGGTCTCCCGACCCGTGGAGTGCATTCTGATCGTGGTTCACGGGTCGGGAGACCCGTGCCACCCGATCCCACTCGCTCACGCTCGTTCGGCCACGGACAGCAGCGTCCGAACGAGCCGGGCCGGCCTCAAATCCACCCGATTTCCGGCTATACTCCGGGGATCCGAAACCACGACCAGGGCACCAAGCGGATCCGCAGCCGCGAGAGATGCGGCAGTTGCTGGTTACTCGCACAGTAGGCCAGCAGCACGCCTTCGTCCGTGTAATGGAGGGCGGTGTAGCAATACCAACCGGTGGGATCGTCCTCCAGCACCTGTCGGACGGGCCAGGTGCGACCGCCGTCAGTCGAGTACGCCACCACCAATGGCGTGCGCTTGTTCGGCTCGAACTTGAATTGCCCCGAGTGGTCGTTGTAAACGGCCATCAGCGTATCCGATTTCGGGAGGCGTTTAATCCCGGCCGGTGACTCCGGGGAAATCAGCACCGTCCGCTCCGGGGCGCTCCAGGTTTCGCCCCGATCGGTGGACCGAAACCCATACTGCGCGCCGGCGTCGGTGCGGGACCAACTAAAGAGAGATCCGTCCGCCAACTCCACCACCCCGGGTTCCTGCAGGCCCGACTGGCTGACCGTCGGCATGCCCCACCAGGTCCGGGCTTCGTTCCAGGTCGCGCCTTCATCGTCCGAATAATACCAGAGAACAATCGCCCGCGAGTCCCATGAGCCCTGCTCGTCGGTCGTGCCGGTCGAGCGATAA
Organism: uncultured Opitutia bacterium; assembly: GCA_903848965.1. Classification (GTDB taxonomy): domain Bacteria; phylum Verrucomicrobiota; class Verrucomicrobiia; order Opitutales; family Opitutaceae; genus ER46. The sequence continues at coordinate 10,535 of CAINHV010000121.1, forward strand.
AAACTCACCGGCAGGATGAGCCGGCCGCCGGTCAACTGCACCGCGCGATCGTTGTTCAGCTCGAAATAGCCCGGCGCCTTCACGACCAGCACCGCCGGCCCCCAGGTCTGGCCTTCGTCACTCGAGATTCGGATGTAGGGCCGGCAATCGAGCCAGCCGTTCTTCTTCGCCAGATAGAACAAGGCGATCTTTCCGCTCGCGAGCCGGAGCAGCGACACGCTCATCAGGTTCCGGTTGTCCCCGGTCGGAACAATGATCTCGGGCTTCGTCCAGCTCCGTCCCCCGTCATCGGAATAGATTCGCGCGACGGCGGAGGGACTGTCGTCCCGCCCGCCACCGTAGAACTGCGAGTAGCAGAACATGAGCCGCCCCGACTTGAGCGTGACAAACGATCCTTCCGAGCTGCGCGGGTGCGCTGCACTCGGCTCGAAGTCGACGGGCGCCGGCAGCGCGGCGGGCAACGCCAGCGTCTGGGCCGCGGGCAGAAGCGTGGGCAGCACCGCCAGCCCGAGGGCGAGACCGGCGGATCGGATCCAGTTATTCACGTGCGCGTACATAGAGGATGGTCATGGCGGCTCCGACGCGGGTATCGGCGCCCGCATCGTCGAGCAGGGGGATATAGTGAGGGAGACTGGCCGTGGTGGATTGGGCGAGCATCCCGTTGGACGCTTCCCAGCGGGCATCCATCGAGCCCTTGGCCAGGACCTGCTCCAGGGCGGTGCGCCAGGCGGCGCGACGGGCAGGATTGGCGTCCAACGCCAACGCGGCGCTGATCAAATAGGCGTGAGTGTCCGTGCCCGCGGGTTCGGCATCGGCCGCCTGCGCGAGCAATTTGAGCGCCGTCGGGTCGGTGGTCCGGAGCCAGCGCAACGAATACGCGGCAATCGCCCGCATCCGTTCGGTGGGCGAGGTCAGCAGCGCGCCGAGGCGTTCCAGGGCCTGCGGTTCATCGCGCAGGCTGAGCACCCAGAGCGCCAGTACCCGCATCGGTTCCGAGGGACCGGTCAGCGTCCGGCGCACGAGATCGAGCACCGGCCCGTCCACCCGCACCCGCAATTTGCCGAGTGTCTCGAGCGCCTGCGACACGTCGGGCGAGGCCGGGTTGAGGAAAATCTTCTCCACCTGCGCCACACAGGCGTCGCGCTCCGCCTTCGTCGGCGACGTGTTGGCCAGCACCCGCCAGACGCCGACGCGATACGGCAGGGTATCGGCCTTGGCCGCCATCCCGAGGAAGCGTTCCCGCATCGGGATCGCCTCGCCACTCACGAGGAGGGCTTCCGCGGCATGAATCTTGATCCAGGTCTCGTCGGCTGCGAACACGTCATGGAGCACCTTCCGCGACCGCGTCGCCAGCGCATCCTCCGGTGCAGTGAGCCAGGGCAGGTTGATCCGGCGGATCTTCTGCGCCATGCCCGTGGAATCGTTGACGTCCACGTAGGCCAGGAGCACCGCATCGCCCACGAAGTGCATCGCCGTGTAGCAGTAATCCCCCTTCGGATCGCTCTCGAGGAGCTTGGCCGTGCGCCAGGTCGCGCCACCGTCAGACGAAAGCGATGCCACCAGCGGCGTCCGTCCGCGATAGGTCGAACGCGGAAGCGCAAAGGGAAACTGGCCGGAGTAATCGTTGAACACCGCCAGCAGATCCGTCGAACCCGGCAGCCGCTTGATGCTCGCGGGCGAGGCCGGGGAAAACATCTTCATCGCCTGCGGCGCCGACCACGTCACCCCGTGATCGCGCGAACGGTTCTCGAACTGGCGTCCCTGATCGGTCCGCGACCACGACAGCAACGAACCGTCCGCCAGTTCCACCACTCCGGGCTCCTGCATGCCCGTCGCACTGACCACCGGCAGCGCCCACCAGTTCCTGGCCTCCGTCCAGGTCGTGCCCTCGTCGTCGGAATAGTACCACATCGCAATCGCCCGCAAGTCGACGGTGTGACCGGAGGCATCGGGCTTTCCCGTGACCCGGTGGAACGCCAGCGGCATGATCAGCCGACCCCGCGAGGTCTGGATGAGCCGGTCGTTGTTCAGCACATAGTAACCCGGCACCGAGAAGATGCCGCGCGGCGCCGACCAGGTCGCGCCCTCGTCGCTGGAGAACCGGATATACGGGCGGCAGTCCGACGTCCCGCGCTTGATCGCGGTGAACAGCGCGAGCTTGCCGCTCGCGAGCCGGAGGATCGAGGCGCTCATCTCCATCGTGCCCGGTTCGGGCGTGAACATCACGCTAGGCTGGCTCCAGGTTCGCCCCTGATCGTCGGAGGAAAGCTGCGCAATCCGGCAGGGACTGAAGTCGGACGTGCCGCCGGAGAACTGGGAATAGATGAAGAGAATCCGCCCGGAGCGCAGCGTGACGAACGCGCCCTCCGAGTTGCGGGGAAACTCCGCCGTGGCCACGGTTGTGTTGGCGACAACGTTGACGGGCTCGGCGGCGGCGAGTCGGCCGGCGACCAGCGCCGCGACGAGGAGAAGGAGGGAACGAATCATGAGAGTCAGCGCTGGGGGATGTGCAGGGCGGCCAGCGGAACCCGCCGGATGCGCAACCGGGAAAGGTGGCCGAGTTGGTCGTTGCCGGCAACGTACGCGAGCAGCACGGCGTCGTCGGTGAAGTGAATGGCGGTGTAGCAATACCAGCCGGTGAGGTCGGCCTCGATTACCTGCGGCGCGATCCAGGTCTTCGCCCCGTCGATCGAGAACGCCGCCACCAGCGGGGCCCGCTGGTTGGCCTTGTCCGGCGCCGGGACGCGGCCGGAATGATCGTTGTAGACGACCATGAAGGTGTCGGTCTTCGGCACCCGCTTGATGCTCGCCGGCGAATTGGGCGAGCGCAGCTCGGTCGGCTGGGGCGCGCTCCAGGTCAGCCCGTCATCCCGCGAAATCATCCCGTATTGGAATTTCTGATCGGTGCGGCACCAAGCGTAGATCGAGCCGTCGAGCAGTTGGACGACGCCGGGTTCCTGCAGGCCGGAGCGGCTGGCAATCGGGAGCGTCCACCAGTTCTTCGCCTCGTGCCAAGTTGCACCCTCGTCGTCCGAGTAGATCCACATCGCGATCGCCCGCGGATCCCAGGACGACTGCTCGTCGAGCGTCCCCATGGTGCGGTGATAACCCAGCGGCACGAGGATCCGCCCGCTCGCGGTCTGGATGATGCGGTCGTTGTTGAGGACGAAGTAGCCCGGGGCCTTGAGGATCCGCCGGGGTTCGGACCAGGTGACGGCCTCGTCGGTCGAGATCGAAATCACCGGATAGCAGTCGAGCCACTTGTTCAGCTTCACGCCGTGAAACCGGGCGATCTTCCCGCTCGCGAGCCGGAGAAACGAAACGCTCATGATGTTCTGGTAGCGGCCGGTCGGGATCGCGACCCGCGGCTGGCTCCAGGTCCGGCCCTGGTCATCGGAGTAAATTTCCGCGATAGCCGAGGGGCTGTGGTCATGCTGGCCCTCCGAGAACTGCGAATAGGCAAAGAGGATCCGACCCGAGCGCAGGGTCACAAAGGAGCCCTCGGTGTTGCGCGGATGTTCCGCCGTGGGGCTGAGATCGTGCGGCGCCGGCAGCGCCGGAGCGGCCGCGCGTCCGGCCGCCAGGTCAAGCCCAAGCGTCAGCACCGCCGCCCAGATCATCGATGACCACGTTCCCGGACGGCTCGGCGAATTCATGCCCGGTACGATGCGTCCGCCCGCCGGCCTCTAAAGGTTCGACAAGCTATCAAAAAAAGTGACACGTTCGCGAATCGTGAAGCCCAACGCCTCCGCGCTCTCGGAATTCCACCGCGCCAGCGTCTCCGACCAGGCCGCCGACGCCCTGCGCGAGTCGATCCTGCAAGGCGCCTGGGGCGAGCTGCTGCCGGGCGAACACGAGCTCGCGCGGCGCCTGAGCGTGAGCCGGCCGACGGTCCGCGCCGCCCTGGCCCGGCTCGCCGAGGACGGGTTCATCACGATCAAGAAAGGTTGCCGCACCCGGCTGCGTCCCACGCGGCGCAAGACCGTGTTCAGCGCCCCGCCCACGGTCTGCCTCGTCGTCCCGTCGTCGCGTGAATCGCTCGGCTTCAGCGGCCACCCGGTCCTGATGGAAATGAGGGCCCGCTTCGCCGAGCAGGGCGTCGGCTGGGAGGAAATTTTTGACCGGACGCTGGGCGGACGGCACCCGGAATCGCGGCTCGCCAGCATGGTGAGCGGGCGGCGGCATGTCTGCTGGCTGCTGCTGGGAGCCTCGGCCACGATCCAACGCTGGTTCGCCGAGGCCGGCGTGCCCACGCTCGTGCTCGGTTCGTGCCATGCGGGCGTCGAGCTGCCCTCGGTGGACGTCAACTACTACGCGATCGGCTGGCACGCGGCAGGTTGCCTGGCGAAGCACGGCCACCGGCGCGTGGCCTTGGTCCTGCCCCAGCAACCGCTGGCGGGCGATCTCGCCTGCCTGCGGGGGGTTTCGGAATATATTCACCGCCGGGAGAAACAGATCTCGGTCGTGGAGATCTCGGCCGGCCCCAGCCGGGCGGGCCTGCTGGCCGCCCTGGATCACGTCCTGCGCAGCTCGAACGCCGCGACGGCGATCTTCTGCATCCACGTGGAGCACCTGCTGATGGTGCTCGTGCACTTGCTTCGTTCCGGCCGCAAAGTGCCGGGCGAAGTCTCCGTCATCTGTCGCGAGACGAGCACCTCCGTCGACCTCGGGCTGCCGGAAATTACCCGCTACCGCAGCCCCGCCGCCAAGCAGGCGCGCCTCGCCGTCCGGATTGCCCAGAGCATGCTCTCCGGGCACCAGATTACGAAGACCCCCAACTTGATTCTCCCCGCCTTCGTGCCTGGGGAAACGCTCGCGCGGGCCATGACGGTGGCGCCACGCGTGCTGTAGGCCAAAACCGCTGGGGTGTAGGGCTGCCGGTCGTCGGCAGGCCCTTATCGCTGAAGGAAACCGGGCCCGGCGGCGAGCGCCGGCCCTACATCGATCCGCGAACGCGGCTCAGGCCGGCTCGAGCCCGACGGGATTCGTCAGCCGGCCGATCTTCTCGACCTCGATCGTGACCTCATCGCCCGCCTTGAGCCAGCGCGGCGTCGGCTTGGTGGCCATGCCCACGCCCTGCGGCGTACCGGTGAGGATCAGGGTGCCGGCGAGCAGCGTCGTGCTGGCGCTGAGAAACTCGATCAGGGTCGGTACGTCGAAGATCATGTCCGACGTATTCCAATTCTGCACCGTGGTGCCGCTGAGATGCGTCGCGATCTGCAAAGCATTGGGATTCGGAATCTCATCCGCGGTCACGAGCCGGGGCCCGATGGGGCAGAAGGTGTCGAACGTCTTGCCACGGCTCCACTGGCCGCCGCAACGCCTGATCTGCCAGTCGCGGGCCGACACGTCGTTGGCGCAGGTGTAGCCGAGAACGTACTCGAGCGCGCGCGCCTTCGGGATGTTCTTCCCCGTCCGGCCGATGAGCACCGCGAGTTCGCACTCGTAGTCGACCTCTTCGCTCGGAAGCCGGGTCGGGAGGAGGATCGGATCGCCCGGATTCTGAAGGGTGTTGAGACCCTTGAAGAAAACCACCGGGGATTCCGGGATCTTCATCCCTGACTCGACCGCATGCTGGCGGTAATTCAGGCCGATGCCGATGATCTGGAGCGGCACAACCGGCGCCAGCAGCTTGGCGACCGTGGCGTTGCCGGCGGTGACTTGATGGGAGCCGTAAATATCACCCTCAATGCGGCGAACGGTGCCGTCGGCCTGCTCGGCGCCGTGGTGAATATTTCCAGCGGGATCCTGATAACGTACAATCTTCATGGATGGGGATGATTAGGACTTCGGCACCGCGACGCACTCAATCTCGTAGTGCAGCGCCGGCGGCAGGCAATGGGTGATGGTGGTGCGCGTCGGATACGGCGCCGAGAAATACTCGCGGTAGAGTTCGTTGTAACGGGCGACATTCGCGGGATCGCGGATGTAGTTGCGCGTCTGGATCACGTGCTGGAGGTCGCTGCCCGCGGTCTCGAGCACCTTGCGCAGATTCTCGACCGAGCGGCGGAACTCGCCCTCGAAGGTGTCGGGGACGAGCTTGCCGGTGGCATCGACCGAGGCCTGTCCGGAGACGAAGATGAGATCGCCGACGCGCACCGCCGGGCTGAACGGCAGGTGGGAGATCGGCGTGTCTTTGGCGATGGGATAAGTGACGTTGGGTTTCATGCGAATTTGAAGTGGGGAGCGTTGATCGGATCCAAGGGATAAATGGGCCGCTGCAAATGCCGCCAGGGGAACGACGCGAGGTTGCTCGTACACGGGCCGGGCGTGTCCACGTAATAGGTTGCCGCCGTGATCGGGTCGTAGGCCCGACGGTGGGCGACGGCCGCCTTCACGCCAATGAACGCGAAGTCCCGCGGCTCGATGCCCTGGCTGCGCAACTGGCCCAGATCGAAGGGCGGCGTCTTGCGGCTCGTGAGCAGGATCGTGGTGCCGCCAGTGCGCACGACGGCGCACGGGCCCATCACGATGTTGACGCCGCTCATCGAGGCGAGATGGCTCTGGCGATCCTCGAGGGTGAAGTTGCCGTCGCCGCGCGAGACGAACGTCACCTCGGCCTCGACCGGACCTTCGTCCAACTTGGAGCCGCGGCCCCCGATGGCCAAGGTCCGCTTCTCGCCCACCGCGGCACCGGCCAGGGCCGTGACCGCAAGCGGATCATTGATGATGACCAGCGAGCGCTCGATGCCGTGGCGCAGGAACGAGCGCAGGACGCCGGTGCTGTCACCGGGCGAGCCGCCGCCGATGTTGTCGGACGGTTCGACGAGGAGAGTTGGGCCGTTGACCGGCGGCGCGGCCTTCAACCGGGTGACGACCTCATCCACGGACGGATACGCAATCGTGCCGCGGGTGCGCAACGACCAGGCGAGTTCCCCACCCGTCTGCAGGTGGGCGCGCGCCCGGACGTCAGGAGCCGTGGTGACCATGCTGAGCGAGCAACCCGTGTCGGGCGTGTCGGCGAAGGAGTAACCCGCGGCGACATTGCAGGCCCAAATCTCCGGATGCGCCGCTTCCACCTTCTGGGCGAAAAGTTCGAGCGACAGCATCGGGTCGGTCTGGGTGCCGGTGCCCGGCGGCGCCCACATCTGCGGCACGCGGCACCACACCATCCGCGGCAGCCGCTTCTCACGCAGGCAGCGTCCCAGCAGGACGGCGCCGCGCAGGGCGGCCTGCTTGGCGTCGGTGTGCGGGTTCTCCCGATACATCACGAGGCCGTTGGCCAGGGTGCACATCCGCGCGCTGACATTGGCATGGAGATCGAGCACCCCGAAAAGCGGGAGCTTGGCCGCGCCCGGCAGCGCCCGGATGCGGGCCAGCAATTCGCCCTCGGGA
>CAINHV010000122.1 GCA_903848965.1 uncultured Opitutia bacterium
CGCACCACCGGAGCCGAAGTGCTGGTGACCGTCGCACAGGGTGGATTGTGCCACAATGCGCGCCGCGTCGCCGCGCGGCTCGGCCTTCCCCTGGCAACTTTCTTCCACGACTGGTCCCCCGACTGGCGCGACCATCCGCATTGGGCGGCGGGTGCCCTGGACCGTTCGTTCCGCGGCCTGTACCGTGCGAGTGCCTGTCCGCTCTGCATCTCAGAAGAAATCCGCGTCGAACTCGGCAACCACCCGGACGCGGTCACGCTCCTGCCGATCCCCGAGCCGAAAACGATCCCGGCCATGCCGCCGCCGCCGGCGCCGGCCGGCGCGACGCTCACCTATGCCGGCGTGCTGAACGGCCTCTACGAGCACGAGATGCTGCGCCTCGGTGGTGCGGCGCTCGCCCAACCGAGGACTCCCGTCCTCACGTTTTTCGGCCCCCATCCCCATTGGGGCGATCCGATTGGCCAACAAATCCTTACCGGAGGCATGTACCGCGGCATGCTGGATAGCAGGGCGCTCCGCGCCGCACTGACGGCCTCGGCGGCCCTGCTCGTCGTCCTGCCCTTCGGCGAGAATCACCGGCGGTTCTCCCGGTGCAGCTTCTCGTCCAAAATTAGCGAATACTGCAGCGTCGGCCGACCCATCATTGTGTGGGGCCCCGCCTACTCGTCCGGCGTACGCTGGGCCGAAGCCTCCGGCGCCGCGCTCGTCGTTACCGATCCAAATCCACGGGAGTTGCTCCGGCAGGCGAACGAACTCCTGGCCGATCCAGCCCGGCAGTTCACCCTGGCCAGCCGGGCGCTGGCCGAGGCCGGCACCCGGTTCAATCCGCAGCGCCTCCAGTCGCAATTCGAGGCCGCATTGTTCCACGCGGCCGGGCGAACCTCCTGAACGTGCGCCTTACCTTCTGCACCACCGACGGAGCAAACGCGTTCAATGGCATCAACGCCTGGTTGATTCGCTTCCTGCCGGCGCTGCGCGCCCGCGGACACGATGCCCGCGTCCTGCTCTTCCCCTGGTCGCGACCGGAACATTGCACCACGCTTCCGCTGCTGAGAAATCTCGGCGTACCAGTCGAACCCATCTTCCCCTTTCGCGACACGGAGTCGGCGATCCGGGCCATTCTCCGCCACGTCCGACGCTCTTCGCCTGAGGTTTTCGTGGCCAACATGGTAGTCCCGGCGCTGTTCGCCGGTCGCTGGATCCGCGATACTGGAATACCGACGATCGCAATGCTGCATAACGACGACGCTGAGTATCGCGCGCTCGCCCAGCTCTTCGCCGGCCCCGATGAGTCCTTCCGGGCGAGCGCCCTGGTCTCGATTTCCCGTCACCTCGTCCACGTGGCGGAACCGCTGCCCGCGGGCCTGCTGGCCCGTTGCATACCCTATGGCGTGCCGCTTCCTAAAAATCGTGCCACCTGGGACGGCGCCGAACCGCTACGGCTGGTCTATCATGGCCGCATCGTCCAGCAGCAGAAGCGGATCATCGAGACCGTCGCCGCCTGTGTCCGCCTCGCCCGTGCCACCGGCAAGGTGACCGCCGATTTTTTTGGTTCGGGTCCGGATGAAGGGTTGGTCCGTGAGGCCCTAGCCCGCGATGATGCCGGCGGCCGGGTGCGGTTCCGCGGCGCCCTCAGTCCGGTGCAGGTGAGCGACGAACTCCGGCACCATCACGTGGCCGTCCTTCTGTCGGATTATGAGGGCCTCGGTCTATCCATCCTTGAGGCGATGGCGGCTGGACTGGTTCCCGTGTGCTTCCGCACGGAACGCGGCCTGCCGGACCTCATCGACGATGACATCAACGGCATCTTCGTCGACGATCGGGAAATCGGCTTCGACGCTGCGATTCTCCAATTGCTGGCCGAACCATCCCGCTGGCAGCGACTCGCCGACCAAGCGAGACAGACAGTAACCCGGCGCTTCTCGGAGGCCGCTGCCCTCGATGCGTGGGAATCTCTCTTGAGCGAACTTGTGGCCCGTGCGCCACGGCACCGTCCACCAAAGCGGCCAGGACGAATCGTGCTCCCCCCCGTTCATCCCGATTTAAAGAGCGAAGACCGCCGGTATCCCGGCTTGGCCCGGGCAATCTGGCGCCGCTTGCGGTTTCCCTTTGCGCCGTAGCCTTCTCGAATTGAACTCACCGGATACCTTCGCCCTCCTCGTACCGGGCTACAACGCGACCCGCTTTCTCCAGCGGCTGCGGGAACAGGTAGATCGACTTAAGCCGGCCTTCGACGAGGTCCTGTTTGCCGACGATGCCAGCGGCGACGACACCGCCGACCGGGCGGAGGCGCTCGGCTTCACGGTCATCCGGCTCCCGCGCAATCTTGGGCCCGGCGGCGCCCGCAACGCCCTCGCCCGCGCCGCCACGGCGAATTGGATTCATTTCCACGATGTCGACGACGAACTCGCGCCCAACTACCTCGCGCGCGTGCGCCCGGCGGCCGGCCTCGATCGCGACGCCGTGCTGCACTTCGTGGACTTCATCGACGAGAAGACCCGCGCGCTCATTGTCCGCTGGAAATTCGATCCCGATCTCCTCGCCGCCGATGCCGCCGCACTCCTGCTCCACGGCCCCATGCCCACCATGAGCAGCTTGATTCGTCGCGAGACCTTTCTCTCGGTCGGCGGATTCAACGAGGAGCTTCGCTGCTTCGAAGACGGCGATCTGCATTTCCGCCTCGCCGCGGGCGGTGCGCGCTGGGCGTGCGTGCCCGAGGTCCTGGAATGGAGCCTGCGGCACTCGCAGGGCGCCGGCTCGAATCAACACTACTGCCTGCAATGCCGGCTCAAGTTTCTCGAGCAGTATGCGGCGACCCTGGCTCCGAGGTTCCGGGAACATGTCGCCAGCGAAGCCGAGGTGGTCGCCGGAAGGCTGGCCTTGGCGAACGATGTGCCGGCCGCGCGTCGCGCCATTGCCCTCTGCCGGAGTCTGGGTAGCAATCCGCCCAGCAGCCGGCATCCCATCGTACGCGCCTTGAAACCCTTCCTGCCCGCCCATCTCCTCCTGCGCTGGCAGGCGCGACGACGCCAAGGGGCCGTCTGACCCACGCGGACGACTCGAACCGCACCCTTCGTTCCCCATGAGCCGCCCCCTCCGCTTCCTCCTCCGCCACGGCGCAAACGCCCTGGCAGTTTTCCGGGCGTGGTCCGCCGGGCTGAGTGGCGTCCAACTCGGAAATGATGTCCGTATCGGTCCCGCGGCCGAGGTGTCCCTGGATGGGTCGCTGGCCCGCTCCGGCGCGATGGTGCTCGGTGATCGGACGATCGTCACCCGGGGCGTCCTGCTGCATCCCTACGGCGGCCGGATCGAGACCGGCATCGACGTTTACCTCGGGCCCTACACGACCATTTACGGCCATGGCGGCGTCACCATCGGCAAGGACACGCTCGTCTCGATGTACTGCCGCATTCTCTCCTCCAATCATGAGGTGCCGCCGCTCGGCACCATCATCCGATCGCGACCGGACGAGTTGAGACCGACCCGCATTGGCGCCGATGTCTGGCTGGGGTCCGGCGTCACCGTGCTCGGCGGGGTGACGATTGGCGATGGCTGCGTCGTGGGCGCCGGCGCGGTCGTGACCCGCGACCTGCCCCCCGGATCGATCGCGTACGGCATTCCGGCGAAAGTCACCGGACGGCGCCAGGCATGACCCATCCTCCACACGCTCCCGCGGAAGCCCTCCGGATCGGCCTCCTCACGCCGGAGTTTCCGCTTCTGCCGGACGACGACAGTGGCATCGGCCATCACTATCGGACGCTGGCGACCGCTCTGGCCGAGCTGGGCCATCACGTCCACGTGGTCCACGCGACCGCGCGAACCGATTTACCGCCGGACTCCGGACTACCCGCGCCCGAAGGCTATTCGCGTGAAGTCCTCCGCGTCACGATGCCACGGATCCTCGGCCGCTGGCTCCGAGGTCGCTGGACGATCATCCGGCTCGTGGAGCGTTATCGCTGCGCCCGTCAGGCGTGCGACGGCTTGCACCGGGCCGCGCAAACGCACGGGCTGCAGATGGTCGAGGCCTCGAGCTTCGCGGCGCTGCCCTATTTTTATCTGCGTCGCCGGCGACGCCTCCCGGTCGCCACGCGGGTCGCGACCACGGACCGCCAGCAACTCGGTCAGACCGACATGCAATCCCGCGCGCTGCGGATGCTCGCCGACGCCGAGTCCGACGTCATTCGCCGGAGCGACTTCCTGCTTACACACACCGTCAATCATCGCGACAACATCTGTGCGCTGGAGCACCTTCGTCCGGAAAGATTCACGGTCATCCCGCATGGCATCACGGGACCCGCCAACCTGACCGCGAGCCCGGTCACGCCGGGCCGGCGGGTGCTTTTCCTCTACGTGGGGGCCTTCAATCACCGCAAGGGCACCGATGTCCTCTTTGCCGCCCTGCCCCAACTGCTCGCCGCGTGTCCGGAGGCGGATTTCTGCATCGTGGGCCGGCAGTATCAATCGACGCTCTGGGCGGACTTCCAAAAAGCCCACGGCGCCACGTTCGCGGACCGGGTCCGTTGTCCGGGACCGGTGGCGCGCGAGGAACTGGCCCGGTTGTACCGCGAGTGCGATGTCGTCGTGGCACCGTCGCGCTACGAATCGTTCGGTCTGGTTTACGCCGAGGGCATGAGTTACGGGAAACCCGTGATCGGCTGCCGCTGCGGCGGCGTGCCCGAGGTCGTGCAGGATCAGGTGACAGGCTTCCTCAACGAGCCGGGTGATGTCATCGGCCTCACCCGCAGCCTCGTCCTGCTGGCGCGCGATCCGGGACTGCGGACCCGGATGGGCAGCGCCGGTCGCCGCGACTTTGAGGCCCGGTTCAGTGCGCGCCGCATGGCGGAACGGTCGGCGGAATTTTACCGCCAGGCCCTGGCGGCCCTTTTCTCATGTTGAAGTCCGGCGAGACCAATCGCTCGACCGGGTTTTATGCGCCCGAGTTGGATGGTTTGCGCTGGTTTGCCGTGTTGGCTGTGATGTTCGCGCATTATTCACCCACGCTGAACCGGCATTTTGACTGGGGCTCCCCGGGCGTAAGGCTATTCTTTGTCCTGAGCGGGTTCCTGATTACCCACATTTTGCTCCGGGCCCGAGCCTCGTGCGACGCAGCGCAACAAACACCGCGGCAGGCGCTATTCGGGTTCTTCACCCGGCGAGTGTTTCGGCTCTGGCCGCTGTACTTTGCCAGTCTCGCAGTCGCCTACGCGCTCAAGGTCCGCGGTACCGAGAGTCCGTTCGCCTGGCACGGCCTGTTTGCGACGAACCACTACGTTTTTCATTACCAAACCTGGCCCGGTTTGCTCTCCCATTACTGGACCCTCGCCGTGGAGCAGCAATTCTACCTCCTCTGGCCCCCGATCATCCTCCTCGTGCCACCCCGGACGCTGAACTGGATTCTTGGCGCAATGCTCGTCACCGGTCCGGTCGCCCGCTGGCTGCCCCTCTCGCTGGGCTGGACCAGCCCGGATATGGCAGGCGTACTGCTGCCTGCCAGTTTCGACTTTTTCGCGCTTGGTGCGGCAGTCGCCTGCCTCCGGCGGACTAATCTCCTTGATCGTTTGGGAAGCCGGCGGGCGCTTCGGATCGCGATGCTGGCAGCGGCAGGCTGGATGGCGTTGGGGGCGGTGATAAAGACCCAGGGTCTTCAACCGTTCTACTGGGTCGTCTATGACGCCTCCATCCAAGGTGTCGGTTTCACCGCGCTGCTGATCTATTTTCTCCGATACCCGGACGGCAGGCTTGCGAACACTGTGCGGTGGTCGCCGTTTGTCTATCTTGGTCAGATTAGCTACGGCCTGTATGTCTGGCACAATTTGATGCACCGGTTCGGACCCTCGCTACTCCGCCGCATCACGGGGGAATCCTATTTCCCTGACGAGCCCGCCCATGTCATTTACTATATCATCCTGACGGTCACGGTTGGGATTATTAGCTATCATGGGTTCGAGGCGCCCGCGCGACAACTTGGCCAGCGACTGGCCCTTTTGCGCTCGAGAACGCCGCTGCAGGTACCGGTCCCGACGCCCGGCGCCCAATGAGACCCAAATGGATGTCAGCGCCGGCGAAGCCGGCTGGCCTGGGAAGTCGACAGCCTCTCGGTGGCTCGCCGCAGCCCGATCCGGACCGGTCGTGCTTCTTTTTTCCCCTGATGGCGGCTTTCGCGATGGGATTGCTCCTCGCGGGGGTGCTTCACGCCGGCTGGCCTCACGTCGGCTTCGACTTTCGTTATTTCCTCCCCCGGCTGGTCGACGTGCGCCTTCACCAACTCGAGGAAGGCTGGTTTCGGCTTCAATGGTGGACTCCTTCGTTTGGGGCCGGGCTGCCGGGCTTTCCCAATCCACAGCACACGCAGTTCATGCTGGCACAATTCCTCCTTCCCATGCTGGGACCGTGGGGAGCCGCCATCATGCAGGCGGCGTTCTTCAACGCACTGGGCTCGGCGGTGGTCTACCATACCTGCCACCGCCGTCTCGGTTGCGACCGCAGCTCCGCCCTCCTCGCGGGGGTGACCTTCGGGACGTGCGGCTTCATGTGGGAACACGCGCTTTCCGGTCACATGAGCTTCAATATGTTCCCGCTCATCGCCCTGATCCCCGAGGCGCTTCACCGGGACGTGCCCGCCATCCGGGGAGGCGCGCTCCTCGGACTGACCGGAGCGGTGATCGTCCTCGGAGGGGGCTATACGGTCATCATCACTTATGCCCTGACGGCACTTTTGCTGGCTACCCTGCTCCCGCTATTCCGGCCCGCGGAATATCCGTTCTGCGCATCATTCGGACGGCTCAGCTTCGGAGCGGCTGCCGCCGGCCTGGCCGCCGCGGCCAAGATCGCCGCCGTCACGCTGTTCCTCGCACGATTCCCCCGGTTGTCCGATTATCGTTTCGAAGGCCAGGTCGGTTGGGAGGTCCCTTCCCTGCTTTGGCAACTATTCGGCCGCCGGGCGTTTCTCCTACTCTCGCGCTGGCTGCCCTTTTCCGGCAACGAAGCGAATGGTTGGCTGGGCCGCGGCGAGGATGTCGGATACGGTCCGGTCGCCGCCGTTGTCCTAGCCGCCGGCGGCATGCTTTGTCTCCTCCGCTGCCGCCGCCCTGGCCGGGCGCGCTGGCACCTTTGGTTGGGGGCCATGGCCGCCATCTGGCTGACGGCTGAATTCACCTTGGGGCAGGGCATCCTCTGGACAACGTTGGAGGGGCTTCCACTCCTGCGCAGTCTGGGTGAAAATCATCGACTCGCCGCCGCTTTCGCGCTGCCGCTGGCCCTCGCCATCGCACCCTGCTGGCAAGCTTTGATGCGTGGCCGCGCCACCTTCGTCCGACGTGGGGCGTTGGTCGCCGCCCTGATCGGGACCATTTCTTCACTGGAATACTATGCACGCAGCCGCGACTCGTTTTGGTACAGTTCCTACGACGCGGCGGCCGTGACCTCTGTCTGGCAACGCATGCGTGACCAACCCGGAGAACGCTTTCCCATCGTTCGGATTGCAGACACCGCGGATGACGCCAGCTTCACCGCCCATGCCAGCAGCTTGAAGCCTTACGAACCAATCTTCGGATATGGATATGGCGGCAGCGAGTTTCGGACGGAGCTCCAAGCCGGGCCCATCGAGAAGCAGGCCAGTGGACCTAACGAGTGGCGGTTCCACGATCCGAGATCCTTCCTTGAAATCGTGGGACGAGAACAGACTCCCTTTTCGCTGCTCACCGACGAGGCGGCGATCCGGCAATTGCTAGCCCGCCGACAGCCAGATTGGGCGTTGCCGATGATCCTCCGGGTTGCCCGTGGGCTCAGTGTCGCCACCTTGGCGGTCTTGATCGCGGCTCTGTTCTGGCCGACGCCTCGCTCATGGGTCCTCCGTCGCCTCGCCTGAGCGCCTCCTTCTCGGCACGAATCCAGCCCATGCGTATCGCCGCTGTCGTTTGCACTTATAACCGGAGCAGGTTTGCTGCCGAAGCCCTCGAAAGTCTCTTCCACCAGACACTGGCGCGAGAGGATTACGAGGTCATCTTGGTCAATGACGGCTCGAAGGATGACACCCAACAGCTCTCGATCCGCTACGCGAGTCAGCCGAATTTCCACTACCTCGAGCAGAAGAATCAAGGTCTCTCGGCTGCCCGCAACGCCGGCTTTGTCGCCGCCTCAGCTCCCATTGTGGCGTTCCTCGATGACGACGCCACTGCCGAGTCCCAGTGGCTGGCCGTCCTGGCGGAGGCCGCCCAGCGGCTGCCGTCCGACGTCGCCTGCTTCGGTGGGCCGATCGAACTGACGTGGGAACTACCCCGGCCGCCCTGGCTCGACCATCGCAATCTCATCTGGCTGGGCGCCTTCGATTGCGGCTCAGTGGAACGGGTCGAGGTTCGGGAAGGCCTCTTCCGGGGTGGCAACATGGCGTTTCGGCGCGACGTGCTCGTTCGTCTTGGTGGATTCTCACTCGCACTCGGCCGGATTGGGGCGAACTTGCTCTCCCATGAGGAGAGTGCGATCGGAGAAAGTCTGCATCGACTGGGCCTTTCCTGCGCCTACCTGCCCGATGCCCGCATTCGGCACTGGGTGCCACGGGAGCGCCTGCGGCAGAGCTGGTTTCGCCGCCGCGTCTATTGGGAAGGCGTCAGCATCGCGCGTCGGCAGAGACTCGTGAATCCGATTGATTCCGCGCTGCGCCGCTGGATGCGCGCGGCCAATTATTTCCGCGTGCGCTTTTTTGCCCGTGAAACCCTGGTGACGGCAATCCGTCCCTGGCGCTGGGCCTCCGACCTCCCCTGGCAATGTCATCTCTGTTACCACTGGGGAGTGATTGTTGAATCACTGCACGCGCCGTGACCAAGTCCGAGCCGACTCCGTGATCACCGTCATCATTCCCACCCGCAACCCCCACGCCGGCCGGCTGGCCCGGACTCTGGAAGGCTTGCGCGAACAGAGCCTGCCGCGATCGGATTGGGAGTTGGTCGTGGTGGACAACGGCAGCACACCCCCGCTGTCGACCGCCGCCTTCCCCGGGCTGGCCGGGCTCACCGCACGGATCGTCGTCGCACTGGTGGCCGGGCTCACCGTTGCGCGGCTCGCCGGCATCCAGGCCTCCCGGGGCGATATTCTGGTGTTTGTCGACGACGACAACGTCCTCGATCCCGACTACCTCTCCTCCGTGGCCCAACGCTTCGCCGCCTCTCCCACACTGGGAGCGGCGGGGGGGCCGGTAATTCCTGAATGGGAAACTCCCCCGCCGGAGTGGACCCATGAATTCCACGGTCTGCTCGCCCTGCGCAATCTCGGGCCGGCACCCCGGGTGGCCCGCGGCATGCCGGCGGCGCCCTGGCCGCCTTTCGCCCCCGTGGGAGCCGGACTCGCGATTCGCCGCTCATTCGCCACGGCCTACGCCGAGGTGGTGGACCGGGACTCCCAACGACTTTCCCTCGATCGGGCGGGACGAAGCCTGGCCTCCGGCGGCGACAATGATCTGGTCTTCACCGCGCTTCATGCCGGCGGCGATGTGGCCTATTTTCCCGAACTGCGGGTCCGTCACTTGATCCCGGCGAGCCGGCTGCACCCTGAATACCTCGCGGCGATCAACCGTGGCATCATGCGCACGTGGGTCCGCGTATTGGCGCTGCATGGACATAATCCCTGGCCGGCGATTCCGCGTTGGACAGTTCCGCTGCGCGCCGCGCGGGCGTGGCTGCGCCGGCGGGCCTGGACTTACCCGGCCGCCCGCGTCCGCTGGGCTGGGGACCTGGGCCAGTTCGAAGGCCAGGCCGATGTCCACCATCCCTAACCGATGAAGGATTCCAGACTGCAGGTCGGTCTCATCACGCCCGCGTTCGCCGGGGCCAGCGCCGTGGGCAGCGGGATTGGCGTGCATTTCCGGCATCTCGCGGAAGGGCTGATGGCGGCTGGCCACGCGGTTACGGCGATTGTTCCAATCGAGGCGAGCAAGGCGAACCCAACCGGCGAGTCCTACCTCCATGTTCTCTCCGTGGCCGTACCGCCGATGGCGAAGCTGCTTGGCCGGGTCAGCTGGCAGCTCCACCAGTTGTCATACGAGCGGGCTCTCCGCCGGGCCGCGGCGCAGGGCGCGCGAGCCTACCCTCGCATCGACATTTGGGAAACCACTAGTACCGGCGCCCCCGCGCTGTCTTTCCTGGGCGTTCGGCCGCGCGGCCCGATCGTTACTCGCGTCTCTACCACGGCACTGCAACTACGCACGACCAACGGGGGCCCACCGAACTGGCTGACCCGGCAGCATGAGCGTCAGGAGCGTGCCGCGATCGCGGGCAGCGACGCCGTGATCACTCACTCCGCGTCCCATCGTGACGCCGTTGCGCGTGAATTCGGTCTGGCTCCGGCCAGCATCCCGATCATTCCCCACGGCATCCCGCTGCCGGTCGTTTCCGAACGGGCCCCGCGTCCGGAGGTGGAATTACTCTTCGTTGGCCGGCTCGAGCATCGCAAGGGAATCGATCTGCTGCTGGGTGCGTTGCCC
>CAINHV010000123.1 GCA_903848965.1 uncultured Opitutia bacterium
AGAAGTCCCTGCCCTCCCGGGCAGGGCGACGGTGAATCCTCCGCCAGTGTACGAATCGACGGGTCCCGAATGCAGTCCTTTCACCGCCTCTGCGGTGAAAGCTAGGCCGAGCACGTAGCGCGCGGCCCTTAGCGCCGGCCGGCGGTCTTCTTCAACAAGTCGTCGCGGGCCGCATCGAGGCGGGCGCGTTCCTTGGCCGTAAGGCTGCCGATCCCGGACTTGGCGATTTTATCGAGCAGGGCGTCGATTTCCACCATGGAAGGATCGACCGGAGCGCCGACGACTTTCGCCGTTTCGAGGTCCGGCAGCACGCGCAACGCGGGCTTCCGGCGAAAACGGAAAGAGGGCAAAGCAAAATGTCCCTGCTGGTGGCGCACGAAGGCATACGCGAAGCCGGCGGTCGCCCAGAGCGTCATCAGGCCGACGAGATCCCGGCTGCTCAGCGCCATCAGGCTGTAGAGTCCGACCAGGATGAGCGCGACCCACTTGGCGAGCAGGTTGAGGAACATCATCGCGTTCGGATGCAGGGTCGCGAAGGCCACGAAGAGCGCGAACGCGCCCGTCTCGCCGCTCAGGCTGGTCGGCTGCCGCAGGCCGATGATCGTGAGGAGCAGCGGCGAGAGCAGGTAGAGGCAGCCGAAGAAAGTCAGGAACACCGTCCGCCCAAAATTTTTCTCCAGCTCCCGGCCGAACCACACGATCATCAGCATATCGATCGCGAACCAAAGGCTGGGCGGATTCACGAGGCCGTAGGAAAAAACCCGCCACACCTCGCCCCGCAGGACGGCCTCGCTGCTGAACCGCAGGCCGCCCAACAGGGAGTGAGCGCCGGCGGCCATCGTGATCGCCGTGACGATCATTGAGCCGACGAACGTGGCGACGATGAAGTGCGCCGCGTAGAGCGGGTAACCGCGCAGCCAGGTCACCGGCTGGTGTTCGTCAGAGGCGCCGTAGAAGCTCATCGTCGCAGGAGATGCGGAAAGGTGGGAAGGATGCAGCCCGGTCGCAAGTAGCGCGAGGACTTCGTGCGGCCCAGACGGGAAGGTGGAAACGATCCATCGTTCACGACAGCTTTGGTGGCCTTCGGGGTCCTCGCCGGCGACAATGGAAACAATTTTGTTCCTCGGGTGCGCGGGATTGGGTGTGGCACGGGTCTCCCGACCCGTGGCGGAATGGCGATCTTCAGATTTCATCACGGGTCGGGAGACCCGTGCCACCTCAGGCGCTAACTACTCCCGCCCTCGCGTCACGGGGCAAGCGGGCGACCGCTCTCCGCGCCGGCCACTTCGGCGGACGCCGTCACACGATCCGCGAGGCGAAAGGGTTTCGGCAAAAGTCGACGCACACCGCGCATCTGGGCAACTCCGAGGGCCGGCGGGTAACCGGGTTGAACAAGGCAAACGGTGCGGGGCGATCGGTGCGGACAATCGTTCGCGCGCAACTGGCTGATCTCGGCGTCCGTTTTCGACGTCAGTGCCTTGGCGCTGGTCTGGAAGTCGGACGGGTGCAGACCCCATAGTGACCAATTCTGGCGGCGCGGGTTCACTCGCGGGTCGAATCCGAGGCCGGCCCGCGGCGGCGTACCCTCTTGCGGTCGAGCAATCGGCGCGGCACGCTGGCACCTTCGCCGTTCGCTCTCGAATCCCCTCCCGCCCTCCCCATGACCTCGAAGCTCCGTCTGCTTTCGCTTGCCTTGATCTCCGGCTTGATCGCCGCCTCCTCCCTGTTCGCCCAGGCTCCCGCCGCCGCCCCCGCGGTTCCGCCGGAACCGGAGTTGACCTGGCACCAGGTGGCCCAGTGGGGCGTGGAAGGCCGCGCGTGGCCGGAGATGGATCGGCTGCGCTTCTTTGATCGGTTTCCCGTCGTGGCCCAGGGCCGCGTGACGGACGCGGTGTGGAATCTCAGCCGCGACAGCGCGGG
>CAINHV010000124.1 GCA_903848965.1 uncultured Opitutia bacterium
CGGCAGGCCCCAAATTCACGAGGTAAAACGGGCCCGTCGACAAGCGACGGCCCTACATCGACTGCATGCCCCGCCTCAAATATCCGCGGCCACCTGCGCGGCGCGGAGATTCCGCCAGCGTTCGAGGACGCGGCGATGGATGTCGTCGGGGCTCAAGCCGTAGGCGGCGCGGAGCACCTCGGCATTGTTGCCGTGTTCGACAAACTTGTCCGGCCAGCCGATGCGCTCGACGGCGGTGGGGCAGTCGCCGTCCTGCAAGGCCTCGAGCACCGCGCTGCCGAAGCCGCCGGCGAGAACGTGATCCTCGATCGTGACCAGCAGCGGAATGCAGGCGGCGTGGCTGAGCAGCAGGGCGCGATCGAGCGGCTTCACGAATCGCGCATTCACGACGCCGACCGAGAGATTCTCCTCGGTGGCCAGCCGGGCCGCGAGTTTCAGGGCGTCGTGGACCATGTTGCCAATGGCCCAGATCATGATGTTCGATCCCTGGCGCAAAAGTTCCGCATGGCCGATCGGGAGCAGGGCGGGTTCGGGCTTGATCGGCGCGCCCGGGCCGGTGCCGCGGGGATAACGAATGAAGCCGGGGCCGGGCAGATGCAGGCTCGTGTGGAGCATGTCCACAAGTTCGTCCTCATCCTTCGGCTGCATCACGACTGCGTTCGGCACGCAGCGGAGATAAGCGAGATCGAAGAGGCCGTGGTGCGTCGGGCCGTCGTTCGGGGACAGGCCGGCGCGGTCCAGGCAGAAGGTCACGGGCAGGTTCTGCAGGGCCACGTCGTGGATGACCTGATCGTACGCCCGCTGGAGGAAAGTGGAATAGATCGCGCAGACCGGTCGCAGGCCCTGGGTGGCCATGCCGGCGGCGAACAGGACAGCGTGCTCCTCGGCGATGCCGACATCGAAGAATTGCCGCGGGACGGCGGTGGCGAGGTGGGAGAGTCCGGTTCCGCTGGGCATCGCGGCGGTGATGCCGACGATGTTGCGATCGGCCTGCGCGAACCGCGTGAGCGCCTGGCCGAAGACGTCCTGATAATTAGGCGGGGCGCCGGGAGCCACCTTCCGGCTTTCGCCGGTCACGGGATCGAACGGAGTTGCCCCGTGGAATTTCTCGGGGAAGTTAATCGCGGCCTCCAGGCCCTTGCCCTTCTTGGTCAGCACGTGAATCAGCACGGGCACGTCGCAGTGCTTCGCAAACGAGAGATTCTTCACCAGCGCCTCGAGATCGTGGCCATCGACCGGGCCGAGGTAACGAAGGCCGAACTTCTCGAAGAGCGAGGACTCGACGATGAAGTCCTTGGTCTCGCGTTTCCACTTGTGATACATGCGGTTCATCTCGACGCCGACGGGGAAGCTCTTGAAGAACGCCTCCAGGTCATGATGAAGCTTGTTGTAGGTCTTGCTCGTGCTGATCCGGTTCAGGTAATTCGAGATGGCGCCGACGTTCTTCGCGATCGACCACTCGTTGTCGTTCAGGATCACGATCAGCCGGGAGGTGGAGCTGACGACGTTGTTGAGCGCCTCGAGCGTGATGCCGCAGGTGAACGCGGCATCGCCGCACAGC
>CAINHV010000125.1 GCA_903848965.1 uncultured Opitutia bacterium
ATGGCGCCCGCGAAGATGAGCATGAAGACCAAGGCAATGACGACGGCGGCGATCATGACACCGACGTCGTTCGCCATGCCCACGGCGGTGATCACCGAGTCGAGGGAGAAAACGATGTCGAGGATCAGGATCTGAATGATGACGTTGGTGAAGGTCACGCCGGTCCTACCCTTCGTCAGATGTCCGTCGTCCTCCTCCAGCTTTTCATGCACCTCGTGCACGCTCTTCCAGATCAGGAAGAGTCCGCCGACCAGCAGGACAAGATCCCGGCCGGAGATCTCCTGCTGCATGATGGGCAGCGTGAAGAGCGGCTTCGTCAGGCCCATGACCCAGGTCAGGCTCAGCAGCAGCAGGATGCGCGTGATGAGGGCGAGCGAGAGGCCCAACTTGCGCGCCTTCGCTTGTTGTTCCGGCGGCAGCTTGCCGGCGAGGATCGAGATGAAGATCACATTGTCGATGCCGAGCACGACCTCGAGCGCGGTGAGCGTGACGAGGGAAACCCAAATCTGCGGATCGGAAATCCAGTCCATGGTGGCCGAGAGCTAGGGGTGGACCCGGCCCTCGGTCAATCCACGCCCACGTGGGATCAGCGGCAGGTATTCCTTATTCATCAGTCGCCCTTGGACCCGGAATCCGCCGGAAAGTCCCCGGGGTCGAACCCGCAATTCAAGACCAGGTCCGGCCCATCGACCTTCGCCGAGTGGCATGGGTCTCCCGACCCATGAAAGCGGATCGATCAATCCTTCCGGTCTTCACGGGTCAGGAGACCCGTGCCACTCAGACAACTCTCTCAACTCTCAGCTCTCCACTCTCAACCCGGCCAGCCCTCAACTCTCAACTCCGCCCTGCCCCCTACACCCCCAACCACGCCAGCCCCGCCCGCAGCCACAGCGGAATGACGAACAATCCGAGGACGGTGGTGCCGAAGACGATTTGCACCGCGGTCTTGGGATGTCCGCCGTACATCCGCGCCAGAATGACGGAGGTCATGGCCGTCGGCATGGCGGCCTGAACCAGGAGAACGCGTTTCAGTTCGAGCGAGAACGGGAGAAATTTTGCCACCGCCAGGATGACCACGGGCAGGATCCCGAGGCGCAGGGTGATGGCGGCGAGCGAGACCTTGGGGTCGAACAGTTGCCGCGGTTCGCCGATGAAGTTCGCCAGGCTGACGCCTGTCATGATCAGTCCGAGCGGGATGCTGCAGACGGCCATCGCATGCACGGCGTCGAAAAGCACCTTTGGCAGATGGGAGGAGAGGCCGGTCAGGTTGCACGCGAGTGCCACGACGATGGTGATCGTCACCGGGCTCACGACCCGCCGCCACCCGTCGCGGAGAGACAACCCGCTCAGGATCAGCACCCCAACGGTCCAGACGGCGATCTCGACCCCGATGTTGTGCAGGAAGAGCACCCCGCGGCTGCCGGGGCCCCAGATGGCTTCCATGATGGGCAGTGGGAGGAAGCCATAATTATTGATGCCGACGGCGAGCGCGAAGGTGCGCAACCCGTTGCCGACTTGGAGCCCGATGGCCTTCGCCATCAGTCGCCCCGCGCTGAGGCTCAGCCAGGCGAGCCCGAACCCGACCAGCGGCGGGATGACCAGATTGGAAGGATCCTTCAGCGCCGCGTTGTTCGCGACCGACTCGAAGATCAGGCACGGGAAGCAGACGTTGACGGTGAACCGGATGAGGCTGGCCTCGGCGTCCCCCTCGATCCAATGCACGCGCCGCACCGCGACCCCCACGCCGATGATGGCGAAGACCGGAAGAACGATGAGCAGAAGTTGCCAGTAAGTGGGCATGGCCGCGAAACGAACGCAGGCAGACAACTTCGCCCGGACCTTTCAAGCAGGTGATCAACCCCGCCTCCCGCTGTGCAAATCGATGTCACATGTGTGACA
>CAINHV010000126.1 GCA_903848965.1 uncultured Opitutia bacterium
CTGAGAAAGAGAAAGTGGTCGCGCCGAGGCAAAAGCGCCAGCGCGACCACCAAGATCAAACGAATTAATCCAGACCGAATCCGGATTAGAAGTTCAACTTCGCCGACAGGGTATAATTCCGCGGCGCCTGGAAGTTATACGCGCCAGGGACGGCCATGATGCCCGGATTCGAGACGTCATTATTCCGCGGGACGTATTGCAGGGCGTTGGCCGTCGAGTTGCCGGTCGTGCTATTTTCGAGGACCGGCCGGCTCATGTCGAACAGGTTCTGGATCGACAAGTCGAACTGGATGGTCTTCGGCGCCATCCGATTGCCGCTTTCCTTCAACCGGTGGGTATAGGAGATGTTCGCCGTGCCCATCGTATAGCCACCGACCCACAGGTAGTTGGTCGCCGCCGCGTCGGGCGCGAGGATCGCTTTGGCAGGATTACTCGGGTCCGGGATGCTATTCCGGAGTAAATTTCCGAGAATCTGTCGTCCGCGATAGTTAACCGCGACACCGGCACGCACTCCCCTGAGCCATCCCGAAGTGAAGCGATAGTCCGTGGCGACATTTCCCGTGTAGGACGGGCCACCGGTCTGCCGCGTGACGAGCTTGTTGTCGGCGAGGATCGTTGGAACCGTCGTCGCGTAGTAATTATTGAATGCCGCGACACTCCCAATTATCCGGGTGACGTTGATCTTGGTGGGATCGTTGACGGCCGGATTGATGCTGGCCTGATTGTTGGCATCGATGAGGATTCCCGAATCAGCCGCGATTTGACGGATCGTGGGGTCAAATTCGGTGAGCCAGCCAGGTACATCGGGTCCCACATTTTTCTGGACCGGCTCGTTCTCGGCCGCGTTCACAATGAGCCGCCAGTTCGAGGTGAGATTGGCCGTCAACTCCAACTCCAGTCCGGTCGTTTCCGTGGTCCGGGTGGTGTTGATGCCGAAACCGAAGTAGGGTTCAAAACTACGGATATTACGGCCGGCTTCGCTCAAGTCACCGATCACCGGCGTAGTGGCGATGCTGTTAACCGTGTTGAAGAAGTTGCCGCTGACGCCGACCGAAGCACCTTCCTGATAGGCAGTATACCACCCGAGCGAGAGGGCCAGTTTGCCATTCGGCAACGTGACCCGAACGCCCGCATCATAACTCTGAGATTTGGTATTCGGAATTAAATTGCGGTAGACGTTCAAACTACTCCCGCCGAGATCGAAGGTGGTGCTGTCGTTGGCGTAGATGCCCAACCATGAAGTCAGGTTGATGACCGCACCATAGCTCCGGGTAGTGACGCCAGTAAGGAGCTCCGGCGTGCTATAGTCGTCCTGAAACTTTTCATTAGCGTACTGAGGCTGACGAAGGAGCACTCCGGCGGCGTCGGGCGTCCGGGGCCGAGCAGAGGCGGCCTGGTTAGGACCGGTGGGGACGCCCGCCGCATTCTTGGGAGTGAATCTCAGCCCCCAATAGTCGGCAGGAGGAGACGGCTTCAGATCCCCACTCACGCCACTCCATCCCGCCGGCTGGTCGTACGAGGGCACCATATGGAAATCGGCCAACCGGGTCGTGTCGCGACGAAGGGCTCCAATGAGCACGAGACGATTCTTGAACAAGTTCATGTTCAGGGCGGCTTGCGCAAACTTGAATTCTCTCTCGAGGTTGCTGGTGGGCCCAATCCGATTGGGCTGAACATACCATCTCGGCGAGAGAGACGTCTTCGTCCCTGAAAGCGGGTTGATTACGGTATACGCCTGCTGCTCGGGGTGGCGAGTCGGGAGGGCGCTCCGCAGATTCGGATACAGTCGGGTTTGAATGGAATGGATGTTCCGATCCGGCGCGGGGAAAAACGCCCTCATGTCGGACCCCGGGATTGAGCCATCAGCCAGCGGTAACAACATGAAATATTGCCGGCTTTTGCGGTCCTCGTTGTTGAGCCCCGCAATCACTCCGGCTTGCAGCCGGCCCCAGCGGGTATCTTTGACGTAAACCGACTGGAGATTCAGGTTCCTGCGGAGTGGGTTACGATCGAAAGAGAATTGGTTGAATTCCGAGAAGGGCTGCAGGAATTGCGGATTCACGGTGCCGTCCGGCTTGGTCCGATTGATGTCGATCTCGAAGTTATACATGCCGTTGGCGGCGGTGTATTCCGTCCAGCGATAGACCCGGTTTTGGTCTCCCGACAGCTCGACAAAGAAGTTCTCAAACGGCCGATACGTGAGGTAGACGCTCAGGTCCGTGACTCGCTCCCAGCTCGTGGGATACCTATCGTCCGACTCCCAGAGTGGCGTGAAATCCTTGGACGGCAGCCAGAAAAACGGCGAGCCCGCCCGAGCCGCGGCAAATCGATCCGGGTGGTCCCAGACCTCGGTCATGGGCATGCCCGCGCCGTCGTTCAGGTTGAGACCGATGCTCTTAATCGGCTTCCCGTTGATGTAATTGTTGAGCGACGGGACGACGTTGTAAACCGCCGCTTGGGTCTTGAACCGGTTCTCCCAATTCATCACCGTATTCTGATTATTCGGATCGACGACGAAGCTTCGGGGTTTCCGTTGGACTCCGGCGACGGCCATCTGAGCCGAAGTCATCGACGGATCGGCGGCGGACGAAGTGAACCGTCCATCCCACGCGGAGATGTTGTCCTTGGAACGATTGGTGCCGGAGACCTTGTCCGTGGTGCGAAACTCGAATTCGCCCCGGAGCGATAATTTGGGTGTAATGTTGTAGAGGCCGGCCAGAGTAATGCCCCGTTTCTTTTCCGATTCGAGCATGCGGAACGTTTTATTATCCTGCCACAGGAGATTCATCCGCACCGCACCCTTGTCGCCCAACGGCTGGTTGAGGTCGACGGTCATGCGATAGCGTTCATAGCTGCCAACCTGGGTCCGCACTTCACGAAGCGTCTTATTAGTCATTGGCTGCTTCGAAACGGTATTCTGGGTGCCCGAAGAACCGCCGGCACCAAAGAGCGAAGCGTTGGCCCCGCGCGCAAAATCAATTCGATCCGTGTTATAGGCGTCGTTCGCCGTATCGGCGGGAAGAAATTCCTGGTCGGGGTGTTGGCATTCTGGCCGCGAATGCGGACCTGAATCGTGGTCGAGCCGGAGACACCATTCAGGCCGTCATTGACGTAATTGGTGGTGTTGACGGAAAACTCGGCCGCCGCGCCTGCGTCGTTGATGTTAAAAGCCTCGAGGAACTCCGACGTGAGGACGGAATAGGCCACCGGCGTGTCTTTCAAAGCCGTGGCGATGCGGCCGCCGGCCAGTGAATTCGCGGCGACGAATCCCACGTCTGATGCGGCACTGACGCTGAACGGGTCGAGTTTGACCGCTTCCTGCGACGCGGCCGAGCCGGAGGACGCGGGAGCGGTTTGGGCAGTTAGACTCGAAAGGCCGATGCCGAACACGGCGGCGGCCAGGACTATGACGCTAGGTTTTTGGTGTAGTTTCATCTTCAGTAGTACAGCTCAGGGGACAGGGACAGGATCGGGTCAGGAAAATAAAAGCAATGATGGGGCTGGGCGTTCGTGATGGGGCACGATGCGGGGGACGGTGCGAAAAAG
>CAINHV010000127.1 GCA_903848965.1 uncultured Opitutia bacterium
ATCAAGACCCGCTTCCTCTTCGAGATCAACAAGGGCTCGAACAAGAACGCCGACATCGACGTCAACGCTGTCATTCGCGCGGAGGATCGCCGCGTGCCGTTCGAGAGCATGATCTACGTCGCCGACGGCCCCAGCGACGTCCCGGTCTTCTCGCTGCTGCGTAAGAACGGCGGCAAAGCCTTCGCGGTTTACGTGCCCGAGAACGAGGCCGAGTTCGCTCAGAACGATGCGCTGCTCCAGGCTGGTCGCGTGCATGGCTACGGCCCCTGCGACTATTCCGCTTCTTCCTTCACGCCGAAGTGGATTCACCACGCCCTCGCCGGTATGGTCGAACGCCTCGCGCAGGAACGCACGCACGCCCTCGCGGCCCGCGTCACGCGTCCGCCCCGCCATCTGCACACCGACCCGACTCCTCTCCGCGACGCCGACGCCGCTGCGCAGGGAACTCTCTTCGGAGAATAATCATGCCCGCCCCTGCCCGTAAACGCTCCGCCACGCTCGCTCGCCCAGCCAGCGAGAGCACACCCATCCTCGCCGTCGTCCTCGCCCTCATCGGTGCGTTTCTGCTCGTCGCGATGATCACGCACACGAGCAGCGACAAGAGCTGGTTGCCGCCGCCGGACACCGTCGCCGCCGCCACGGATAATTATTGCGGAGTGCTTGGGGCGAGTATTGCCGCGGTCGTCTTCAGCCTTTTTGGCTATGCCGCGTTCTTCGTCCCGTTTTTCCTCTTCGCGGCGGCTTGGTTCGCACTCAATCAGCGAGCCCACACCCTCTGGCCGGTCAAGGTCACCCTGATGGTGCTGTGCGTGGTGCTCTTTACTCCGATTCTCACCCTTTGGCTCGGCACGTCCACCGATGCGACGGCGGCATTTGATCCAAAGGGCGCCGGCGGCGTGCTCGGCAACATGCTCTATACCTCGGTGTTCCAGCCTTACTTGGACTACGGCACCTGGATTCTCTTATTCCCTTATGGCTTCTGCCTCCTGGGCGCTCTTGCCGACGACCCCAAGGCCACGTTGTCCTCCTGGATTGCGGAGATGCGTGATGGCCTTGGCGCTTGGAACGCCGAGCGCAAGGCCGCTGCGGTCACCGCCGCCGAAGAACAGCGCCGCCGCGCCGCCGCCGCGGCTGAACTTCGTCGTAAGCAGCAGGAAGTCGTCGGTGCCGCCATTGCGGTGCCTCAGCCCAAGGAGACCCCTAAGGCGGTTTCCAAGTCCGTGTTAGTCGAAGTCGACACTCCACACGAAGGGCCCGAAGATGGCGAGGCGGTCGGCCCCGAGCTCGTCGACTCCGACAACGTCTCCATTTCCACCGACCCTACGACCAAGGATAAGAAACCCGACAAGCCGAAGTCGGTCGCGAAGGAAGAGGACGAAGTCGAAGCCAAGCCCGTTCGTAAGACGCCTGAGCCGCTCGGCCCCGACGCCGGCAAGGTGCTCGTCGTCCAGCCGGATAAAATCGAGAAGGCCCGTGCCAGTCAGGTCATCAAGAAGCGTGGGGACTATGTTTTCCCCGAGATCAAAATGCTCAACGAGCCGGCTGCTAATTCCAAGGCCGAGCCCGAGGATTTCCGGAAGCGCGCCTCCGACCTCATTGAGACCCTCAAGCAGTTCAAGGTCGACTGCGTGCCCGTCGATCCCGTCAACGGCATCGACGTCGGCATCCAGCAAGGTCCATCAATCACCCGCTACGAGATCAAGCCGGCGCCCGGCGTGCGGGTGGAGAAAATCGCCAACCTTTCGAATAACATCGCGATGAATCTCGAGGCCGTCGCGGTTCGCATTTTAGCGCCGGTACCAGGTAAGGGTACCGTCGGCAGATCGG
>CAINHV010000128.1 GCA_903848965.1 uncultured Opitutia bacterium
CAACACAATCCCGTCACCGTCCAATCGCGTCTTCAGACCGCCCTTCCGGACCCTTCCGAAGCAACCGCTACCGGCATTCCGGTAGCCAGCAGCACTTGCGCAGCAACCCAGAATCGGCCGGGATCTCGCGAACGAACGGTCTCTCTCCCTTCGCCCCAAGTCACTGGAGCTCTTGCCTCCAGCATGCCACCAGCCGGGCCAGGAAACGGCTAGCGACCGGGCTGCATGGATTTCATCCGACTACCACGGTAAATCCTTCGCCTCCGAACTGACCAAGCGCTGCGCGTCGGATAGTTTGGAGAAATTGGCAGGAGCCGACGCCGAAGCGCAGGTGGATTCGAATCCGCACCAGGTCGATGCGGTCCTGTTTGCCTTCTATTCTCCGCTCTCGAAGGGCGCGCTGCTCGCCGCTGAAGCGGGATTGGGAAAACCCTGGAAGTATCTCCTTATCCCCAACGATGCCGTGGCCGAGAACATGACCGTTGAGGGAATGGCAGCGCAGTTCGACGCAGGGCAACAGCCTCAAGCGATCCTGATCTCGCCTCTCCGCTGGGCAAAAACGGCCGTCCAACAGCCCTTCCGCCCATTTCGCTCGTTGACACTTTTCGCTCGCGCCGATTCGTTTTCGTCGGCTGAGACGCCGCCCTTACCACCATAATCATGGCGAACATTTTCGGCTACTTCTCGAACGACATCGGGATCGATCTGGGTACGGCCAACACGCTCGTCTACGTCAAGGACAAGGGCATCGTCTTACGGGAACCTTCCGTCGTCGCGCTCGACACCGTCAGCCGCAAGGTGCGAGCCGTGGGCGACGAGGCCAAGCGCATGCTCGGCCGCACCCCCGGCAACATCACCGCCATCCGGCCCATGAAGGACGGCGTCATCGCCGACTTCGATGTCACCGAGGCGATGCTGCGTTATTTCATCCGCAAGGTCTCCAGCGGCTTTCGCGCCCCACCGCGCGTCGTGATCGCCATTCCGTCGGGCATCACCGAGGTCGAGAAGCGCGCCGTCAAGGAGTCCGCCATGCACGCCGGCGCCCGCGACGTCATCACCATTCCCGAGCCCATGGCCGCCGCGATCGGCGTCGGGCTCCCGATCGACGAGCCGGCCGCGAACATGATCGTGGACATCGGCGGCGGCACGACCGAGATCGCGATCATCTCGCTCAACGGCATCGTCTTCTCGAAGTCGATTCGCGTCGCCGGCGACGAACTCGACAGCGCCATCATCGATTACATGAAGCGGGCCTACAACCTGCTGATCGGTGAGCGCACGGCGGAGGAAATCAAGATGCGGATCGGCTCCGCCTACCCGCTCGACGAGGAGCTGACCATGGAGGTCAAGGGCCGGGATTCCGTCGCGGGCCTGCCCAAGACGATTCACATCACCTCGCAGGAAGTCCGCGAGGCGCTGGCCGACACCATCGCGTCGATCGTCGACGCGGTCCGCGTGACGCTCGAGCGCTGCCCGCCGGAACTTTCCGCCGATCTCGTCGACCGCGGGTTCGTCATGGCCGGCGGCGGCGCGCTGATTCGCGGCATCGACAAGCTGCTGAGCGACAAGACCGGCCTGCCCGTGACGGTCTCGGATGATCCCCTTTCCGCGGTGGCCAACGGGACCGGCGCGGTGCTCAACGACCTGTCGTGGCTGATGCAGAACGCCTGAACGCCGGCGCGGATTCGTCGGTGGACGGGCTCACGCCTCCGGAAGCCGGGCGCGCGACGGCCGCGCCGATCTCCTGGAACTGAGCCTTTCGACCGCCCGTGTCCTCCAAGCGTTTTGATCCCTCCCGGCCCTTTCTCACCCTCGGGGTGGTGACGATCCTCTGGCTGCTCATCCCGATCGCCGTGAAGGGTTTCACCCGGGCGACGTTTTTCGAACTCACTGCGCCGCTGACGGTGGCCGCCTCCTATGCCCGCGACCTTCAGGAATACTGGGCGCTCCGGATGCACTCGAACAGCGATCTGATCGCCGCGGGCCGCGATCTCGCCCGACTCAACGCCTCCTACGAACTCGCCGTCCAGCAGAACTCCACCCTGCACGCCGAGATCGGCCGCCTGGAGGATCTCCTGGGGCTGCCGTCGTTCGCCGAGTATCGCTACGAGCACGCCCGCGTCGTCCGCCGCGAACTGTCCGGTTGGTGGCAGCGGCTCGTCATCCGCAAGGGCAGGAACTACGGGCTCACCGCGGGGGCACCCGTCATCTTCACCGGCGGAGTCGTCGGCCGGGTGACCGAAGTCCACGCCACCACCGCGGTCGTCGAGTTGCTCAGCAGTCCCGAACTCCGGCTCGTTGGCGTGGTCGAGGGCGATTCCCGGCCGATCAGTTTCCAAGGCGGCATCAACCCAACCTTCGGGCCGCCCGTGGCTCTGGTCGAGTTCGTGCCGCTCGACGTCATCGCCAACCGCAACCTCACCAAGCGGCTGGTGACCTCGGGCCTCGGGGTCTTCCCGCCCGGGCTCACCCTCGGTGTCATCACCCGCCTCGAGCTCGGCGCCGATGCCCTCTTCCAATCCGGCGAGGTGAGACTCGACGAGCGGCTCAGCTCGCTCACCGAGGTGACCGTGCTCGTGCCGCTGCACGGCGACTAGGCCATGCGCCGCACCCTCGTCATCGCCGCCGCCCTGCTGTTGCTCTGGACCGTCGTGTCGCAGGCGAACCACGCGCTCAGCGGCCTGCATCTCTATCTCTTCGTGGGCGGCCTGTTCGTGGCGTTCTCCGCCCTGACGCAGCCGTTCGCCCCGGGGCTGGCGGCCTCGATTATCGGGGGGATGTGTTGTGACGCCGCGGCGCCGGCCGGATTGTTCGTCACCCACGCACTTCTGTTTGCGGCGGCGCACGTCAGCGTTTTTCATGTGCGCGATCGGATTCCGCGCGACGAGACCGCCTCGCGCGTGGTCGTCGCCCTGCTCACCAATCTCGCGCTCTTCCTCGTGTTCTCGTTCAGCCAGGTTCACCACTCGCCCGCCCCGGGCCTCGCCTGGCCGCGCCTGCTGATGGATCTCGCGGCGTCGCAAGTCTTCCTGGCGCTGCTCGCCCCATGGTTCTTTGTCCTGCAGGCGCGGGTCCTCGTGCTCGCGGGGGTTGACCGCGAGAGCCTCGCCTGAGGCACCGCGGCCATGGCCACGTTCACGACCCATCCGGAGCGCTCCGGCAGCCTGCTGGAATCGCATCGCGGCTCCGATCCGCGGATTGTCTTCTTCTATTTCATCCTCACCGGGATGCTGCTGACCCTGACGATCGGGCTCGGCTACCAGCAGTTGTCGAAGGTCGGTGAATACAACTCCGCCGAGCGCCAGCAGAACCAGCGCCGGGTCGTGGTCCCGGGGCCGCGCGGCAACATCTACGATCGGAACAACAAGCTGCTCGTCGGCAACACCCACCGCTTCTCCGTCGTCCTCCACCTCGACGAGCTCAAGGGCGAGATCGAGAAGCAGCGCCGGCAGATTCGCCGCAATTTCCTGGCCGCCAGCGGCAAGGAGGACATGCCCCGCGGCTCGCAGCTCGAGCAGATCTCCCGCGTCACCCTCGTCCAGAGT
This sequence comes from uncultured Opitutia bacterium, assembly GCA_903848965.1. Classification (GTDB taxonomy): domain Bacteria; phylum Verrucomicrobiota; class Verrucomicrobiia; order Opitutales; family Opitutaceae; genus ER46. The sequence goes on from CAINHV010000128.1 coordinate 3,546, forward strand.
TACCTCGACCAGCTCAACTCCATCCTGCGCCGGCACGAACAGGTCGACGCCCGTGCGTTGCGGCGGCACTTCGAGCGCGAACTCCTGCTGCCTTACACCCTCCTCGAAGGCCTCGACGACAACGAAACCGCGCGGCTCCTCGAGCGGCTGCCCGTGAATTCCCCGCTCCAGGTCTACGCCGCGCCCACCCGCTGGTATCCCTACGGCTCGGCGGCCGCGCACACGCTTGGCTACGTGCGGCCCGACGAGGCACTCGACGCCGAGGGTTTCCCCGGCGCCGATCTCACCACCTTCAAGATGCGCGGCACCACCGGCCGCGACGGGCTCGAGAAGTGGTTCGACTCGCACTTGCAGGGCGTGGCGGGCGGCCGGATCTTCCGCGTCGATCCGACGGGTTATAAGATTAATCCACCCCTCGATCAGCGCGCACCCAAGCGCGGCAATCCGCTCGTCACCTCTCTCGACATCGACCTGCAGACCGCCGCGGAGGAAAGCCTCGGCGACCAGAAGGGCGCCGCTGTCGCCCTCGACGTGGCCACCGGCGAGGTCCTCGTCCTCGCCAGCAAGCCGGACTACGACCTCAACCAATTTTCTCCGCGCGCCACCCGCCAGATTGTGGAGCAGATGAACGAGAAGGGCGCCTGGAATAATCTCGCGCTGAACGGTTTCTACCCGCCGGGGTCGACCTTCAAAATTCTCACCGCCATCGCCGGCCTGCGGCATGGCGTGATCAATCCCGACACCGCGATCGTCGACTGCACCGGCACAATCCGCCGCTACAACCGCGACTTCGTCTGCTATAACGGTCGCACGATTCATGGCGACATCCACCTGTCGCACGCCATCGCCGAGAGCTGCGACATCTACTTTTACGAGGCCGGCTGGCGCACCACCCCGGACTTGATGGCCGCCGAGGCGCGCCGCTTCCACCTCGATCGCCGCCAGGGCATCGAGCTGCCGAATGAGCTCGGCCGCATGGTTATCCCGGATCCGGAGTGGAAGGAAAAGGCCCGGAACGAAAAATGGTTTCCCGGCGACACCGCCAACATGGCCATCGGCCAGGGCTTCGTCCTCGTGACGCCCCTCGAGATGGCCTGCTTCACCGCCTCCGTCGCGCGGGGCGAGGTGTTCACCCAGCCGACGCTCGTCCACGATCCCAACCGCCCGCGGCAGCAGACCGAATCGATCGGCCTGACACCCACGCAGCGCGCCGCCCTGATCCAGGGAATGGAGGACTGCACGATTACGGGCACGGCCGGTATTCTGACCTCGGTGCCCGGCCTGCGGATTCCCGGCGTGCGGATCGCGGGCAAGACGGGCACGGCCCAGATTCCCGGCAACAAGAACGCCGCCTGGTTCATTTGTTTCGCGCCAGTCGAGAAGCCGGAAATCGCCATCGCGGTCATGATCGAGGGCGAGGTGGCCGGCGAGGAATTCGGCGGCGGCCGCCATTCCGCGCCTGTGGCCCAGGCGATCCTGAAGCGCTACTTCGAGAAAAAGAACAACACGCCGAAGTCCCTGATGCCGGCCGTCGGACCACGCTGATCGAACCGCGCCGCGCGCGAAGGCGGCCCGTGGCTCGAGTGGCACGGGTCTCCCGACCCGTGAAATCCAGTTCGAACCCACTTCATGGGTCAGGAGACCCATGCCACCCCCAGCCGGGCGTGGACGAGCCACGCCCCTACGCGAGCATTTTGCACGGGCTTACGTGATGCGCGCCCGACCACACCCTTTGTAGGGGCGCGGCTCGTGCGCGCCCGCGACATCTCGTCGGCTACACTTCACCTCAAGCGGCTCAGCTCCGCCGGCGCTGGAGTTCCCGCTGCCGGCGCCGCGCGTTTCGCAGCGCCTGCCGGGCTGATCGGAAAACCGGCTCCGGCGCCGGCCAGGTCTGGCGCGATCCGAAGCGCAGCCGCTGCAGGGCGGCGACCGCGTGGCGACGTTCCGGATCGGGCGGATCCGCGGAGATCCCGCCGCCGCTCTCCGCGATCTGTCGCAGCCAGCGACTAGCCTCCTCGCGCACCGGGTCCATGTTGCGTCCCCCGCGGGAAGGTCCGACGCGCCGCCAGAGTCCGCGGCCGAATTCCCGCCACCACCAATGCACCGCCGCCACCGCCGCGACCATCCCGACCAAACCGGCCACGCGGCGGGCGTCCCAGGGCGACGCGGCCCAATCGCGCACCCGCTGAAAAAGATCATCCACCGCGGCGCGAGCCCGGCGGCCCGAGTTCTCCGTCGCACCCTTGAGGGCCCGCAGCGTGTCGGCCTGCGAGCGCTGATCGAAATTCACGATCCGCCGGTACCAGAACACCCGCAGGCTATCGAGCCGCGCGCTCCAACTACGGTCCAGTCGCGCCGCCAGTGACGCCTCCCCTTGGGCGGCTTCCATTCGGGACGTGAGCGGCGCCTCGAGCGGATCCGCGCGGAGCCACGCTCCCGCCGTCTCGTCGAAGATCTCCGCCCACGCATGGGCATCCGAATTGCGAATCGTAAAGTTGTTCGAGTAGGCGTTCCAGGTTCCGCCCCGAAAGCCCGTCGCGACCCGGGCGGGAAATCCAGCGGCACGCGCGAGCAGCACGAAGGAGCCGGCAAAGAGCTCGCAGTGTCCGGCCTCCCGCGAAGCCATCCAGCGCACCAGCGGATCGCCGTCACCGGCGGGAATCCGCGGCGCCAGGCTGTAGGCATGGCCGGCGCGGAGCCAGGCATTGACCCGCTGGGTGAACTGGGGCGCCGGCAGTTTCTCCTCCCCCGCGGCTTCCTGCACAAGGCGGCCGAGCGCGGCGCGATCGGTCTCGCGCGACACCGTGCGCGTCTGCGGCGTCCAGTAGGTCGTCGCCGGCCGCTCCCGCGTGCGCCAGCGTTCCGCAAACACTCGATCCGGCAGGACCGCCCCGGGTTCGAAGCCTTCAACGCGATAGGCCGTCATCGTCACCGGCTCCTCGCGCAGTTCGAACACCGCGAGCGTCGCGGCGAGGCGGAAGTTCTGCGCCTCGCGAAAACGCATTTCTTCGAAGTGCCCGAGGAGCGGAAGATAACGGCTGATCCCCGACTCAAAGTAGAAGGTCCAGAACACCGGCGGGCCCAGACGCGGCCGGGCCTCGCCGCGAATCGTCGCCGTGGTGCGCGGGCCGCTCAGTTCGCGCCGGAGCCCCGCTGAGAATTTGAAAGTGCCGTTGTCGTACTGATCCAGCACCAGCATCCGCCAGTACGGCGCCGCCGGGATCTGCGCCCGGTCCGTGACGTCAACGCTCAGCGCCACGCTCGTGTCCTGCTGGATTTCGGTGACCTCGCCGATCCGGATGGTGTCGCTGAAACCGGACTTCGAACGCTTCGAGATCAGCCGGTCGAGGAACATGCTGTTCTCGAGCTGGAATCGTGGGATCGCCAGGAAGAGCAACGCCGACACCGCCACGACGCCAGCGAACAGCACGCCCCCGAGTACGACGACCCGCCAGTCCGCCACGTCCCGCAACCGGCGCAGCAGCTGCCCCCAGCGCACGTGGACCGCCCAGGCCGGCGGCACGCCGGGAGTCAGGGGCGGGGCCGCGGCCTTCGTCCCGCCGCCGGCCGAGGCCGCATCCGAGAGCGTCATCGTGAGCAGGAACGCGAGGGCCACCGCGGTGTAGATGAGAATCTGCCCGGCGAAGATCAGCGAGACAGTCAGCACGCCCGCCACCACGATCAGGAACAGGCCCAGCACCACGATCTGCAGTTCGTCGCGCCGCTGTCGGTAACCGAGGCTCCGATACAGCAGGAGCAGGATGTCGAGCCGCACCATCGCCGGCAGCACTTCCGTGAACAGCCAGAGATCCAGCGCGAAGAAGGCCACGATCGCCGGGAACGCCAGCGTGTGCACCCACCCCGGGAGCCGCGCGGGGAGCGTCGGCCGGAGCAGCACCGCCACCGCCACCAGCGTCGCCAGGCCCGTCAGCGTCCAAGCCTCGATATCCAGGTAAAACACCGTCCAGAGCGCGAGCAGCGTGAGCACGCCACCGAGGAGCCATTTGAGCTGCAGCAACTCCTCGAGGCTGAGCTGCGGGCGGCGGTCGAAGGCGGTTTTCAACGGGGCAGGGAGTTCAGGTCGACGCCGCCTGGTGGCCGTCGACATAGGCGGCCACGCCATGCGCTCCGCTCGGGGCAAACGTCATCACATGCTGCTTCGCGATCAGGTACGACTCGGCCGCCGCGTCGCCATTCGTGGCCCGCGCCGCCGTCTCCGCCGCCGGCTGCAACACCGCCAGCCGGTCGAGGAAGAGTTCCAGATCGTGCACCCGGCGAACCCCCGTCGGCGGCTCCGCGTCGATCGCCACGCCGAGCAGCCGCCCGACCCGAAACAGGTCCTCCGCCAGCGTGGCCACGAAGCTGATCAGGACCTCGAATTGTTCGGGCCGCGGCCACACGCCCGCCTCCGTGCGCAGCCAGAGCGAATAACCCTCCGCGCTTTCCGCCGCCAGTTGCCGGACGAGCAACTGGCCGGTGCGGGCACTCGCCTTCCAGTGAATCATCCGATGCGAATCGCCCTCGGCGTACCGCCGGAGACCCAGCAGATCCCCGCCCACTCCGACGCGCGTCATCCGTTCGCCCCCGGAAACCCGGCGCGCCGTGGCAGCACCGTGGCGGCGATATTCGATCGGGGCCGGCCAGACGATGGCCTCCATCACGAGATCCGTGCCGATGTCCTTCCGCAGAAAACCGAACGGAAAGAGCGAACCCACCGAGACGAGGCCGACCCGCAGCACGCCGCGTTTCGCCGGTCGCAACACCCACTCCACCCGTCCCTCGCCCTGCGGATCGAGCCGGCCGGACATCGGCACCCGCTGCCGGTTCTCCGCCTTCTCTGCCTTCGCCAGCATGGCGCGGACATCCAGGCCGCGGGCGGTGACCGTTGACTCGGGCCGCTGGATCGGACCCGCGTCCACTTCCCGGGCCGCAAACTCGAACCACAATCCGTACGTGGGCAGGAAGCGCTTCGCGTTGCGCAACTCGAGCGCCACCACCGCATCGTGGCCCACCCGCAACGGCGGGGCGAACTGCAGGCGCCACGTCACACGGCGCAGGTTCAGCCACGACATCACGCCACTCAGGATCAGGCACGCCAGGAGCAGCGAAAGCGTGATGAACAGGATGTTGCTCGAGGAATTGTAGGCGGCCGTGCCGATGCCAAGCGACAACCCGATCAGCACCGTACCCGGCATCGTCGGGATGATTCGGTGGCCCCGCTGGGGACAAATCATCGCCCATAGCAACCCCCGCCAGGTAAAGCCGCGCCGGCGACTCCGGGTGCCGGGAGCGATCCACTCTGCTGGGTTCGTAGATTTCACGCGTCGTGGGACCGGGCCGTCCGCGGGCAACACCGCGCCCACTCGTGGCACCGCCGTCTCAGGCCGGCGGCGGGATGGACGACAGGATTCGCTTCAGCACGGCGGTGACGACCCGGCGCTCCTCCAGCGCGTCGCTCGTCTGCCGGGCGAGCGCAAGGCGATGCGTGAAAATGGGCGCCACGAGTTCGGTGACGTCGTCGGGCAGCACGAAATCGCGACCGTGCACCAGGGCTCGGGCCTGTGCCGCCATCCGCAGCGCCACCCCGCCGCGCACGCTGGATCCGGCGCGAAACTCCGCCTCAGTGCGCGTTGCAGTGACAATCTTCAGAATGTACTCGAGCACGCTGTCCTCGACGAAGATCTCATGGGCCAGCGATTGCAGGGACAGGATGTCGCTGCGCGTCAGCACCGGGTTCAACGCGATCGCGTCGTAACCGCCGCGCGCGGTCCGCAGGATGTCGAGTTCGTCGTTGGCCTGCGGGTAGCCCATCCGCAGCCGCATCAGGAAGCGATCCACCTGACTCTCCGGCAGCGGGAACGTGCCCTCGTAATCCACCGGGTTCTGCGTCGCGAAGACCATGAACGGCGCGCCCACGGCATGAGCCTGGCCATCGATCGTCACCCGCGCGCGGTCCATCACCTCCAGCAGCGCCGACTGCGTCTTGGGCGTGGCGCGGTTGATTTCGTCGGCGAGCACGACATTTGCGAACACTGGCCCCTTCTTGAACACGAACTCCTTCACCGTCTCGTCATAGATCGCGACGCCCGTGACGTCGCTCGGCAGCAGGTCGCTGGTGAACTGGATCCGCGAGAACGCGCAGTCCATCGATCGCGCCAGGGAATACGCCAGCGTCGTCTTGCCGACGCCGGGGAGATCCTCGATGAGCAAATGTCCGCCGGCCACTAGGCACACCAGCACCTGATCGATGACATCGTCCTTGCCCCGGATGGTCACCCGCATGTTGGCCCGCAGACGATCCAGAGCCTGCTTGGCTTCGGTGATCTGTCCCGCCGGCACGAAGTCACTCATGGCGGCGAACCGTAGGCATCCCGCTTGGCCGCGCAATCGATTATCGATTGGGAACCCTGCGGATTCTACCGAGCAGATTCCAACGTCCACCTTTGATCTCGCCTGCCCCATCGGCGGGGACATTTTTTGCCTCCCCACCCCCATTCGACGAAGCCCCCGCCCCGGACTCCGGTTGGCGAGTCTCCGCCGGATTTGTTAACGCCTCAGTCCTCCCTCCGATGAACTCCCTCCTCCCTGTCTCTCGTTCCCCGCGCCCGGGATTGCTCTTCCTCGCCGCGTTTTCCCTGCTGAGTCTCGTTTCCGCCCGTGCCCAGGACGCCAAGGCCGCCCTCGATGCCGCCGCCCAGGCCATGGGCAGCACCGGCCTGAACTCCGTCGTGCTCTCGGCCACCGGCTCGATGAACGCCTTCGGCCAGGCCTTCAAGCCCGGCGGACCCTGGCCGGCCTTCAAGCTAATCAGCTACACCCAGAGCATCAACTTCGCCTCACCCTCGATGCGAATCGATCTCCAGCGCACCAACCCGGACGGCGCCGTCCAGGGCGGCGGCGGACTCCCGCTCGCCGCGCCGCAAACTCAGAACCAAGTCCTCGCCCCCGGAGCCACCAACAATGCACTCGCGCTCCAGCTGTGGATGAGCCCGCACGGCGTCCTCAAGGCGGCCCAGCAGAACAATGCGACCGGCAGCGGCCGCACCTTCACTTTCAAGACCAGTGGCAGTGACGTGAAACTCACCCTCGGCGCCGACCAGACCGTGCAAAAGGTCGAGACGCTGATCGATGCGCCCGTCACCGGCGACACCGTCGTCGAGTGGGAGTACTCCGGCTACCGGGATTTCGGCGGCGTGAAGTATCCGACGAAGATTGTCCAGAAGCAGGGCGGGTTCGCCGTCCTCGAGCTCAATGTTTCCGACGTGAAGCCGAACGTCCCCGTCGCCATTGCCGCCCCACCCGCCGCGGCGCAAAAAGCGGCCAATCCCGGCGGCGCCGCCGGTGGCCCCCCGACCGTCACCATCACGAAGGTCGCCGACGGCGTCCATCACGTGACCGGCGGATCGCACCACAGCCTCATCGTCGAGTTCAGCGATCACGTCGTGCTCATCGAGGTCCCGCAGACCGATGCCCGCGCGATCGCGGTGATTGAGAGCACCCGGAAGGCCTTTCCGACCAAGCCGATTCGCTACGTGGTCAACTCGCACCACCACTTCGATCACGCGGGCGGAGTCCGCGCCGCGATGGCCGAGAGCCTGACCCTCATCACGCAGGCCCAGAGCAAACCCTATTTCGAGCGTGTGGCCGCGATGCCGCATACCCTCAATCCGGATCGGCTCTCCAAGACCCCCAAGCGTCCGGTGATCGAGACCGTCGACACCAAGCGCGTCCTCTCGGACGCGACGCAGACGCTCGAACTCCACTGGCTGCCCACGAATCACGTGGACACCATGCTCGTCGGCTACCTGCCGAAATCGAAACAGCTTTTCCAGGTCGACGTTTACACCCCGGCGGGTGACGCGCCGCCGGCCTCGACCCCGGCGACCATCAGCCCGGTGACGGCTGCGTTTCACGATCAGATCGCCAAGCTCGGTCTCGACGTCACGCAGATCCTTCCGGGTCACGGCCCGCGCCTCGTCACGCTCGGCGAACTCCGCACCGTGACCGGCAAGACCGCCGGCGGAAACTGAGCGGTTCGTCGTTCCGCCTTCCGGCGGAATCCGGCGGTCCCGGCCGGCCGTGTTCCAACGCGAGCAGGCCGAAACCGATTGGTGTAGGGCCGCTGCCTGCCGGCGGGCCCGAATACCTGAGTGGCTGTCTAAAAGGACCGTTTTCCGTAGCCACGAGCGCCGAAGACCGTTCCGCCGCATCCCCCGGCCAAAGCGCTTGCGGGCAACACCGGCGATCATTAGCCGCATGACCGCATGAACCCCCTTGCCAGCCGGCGCGCCCGGCCGATGCCATGACAAAATCCCCCGCGCCGTCGCCCTCGATTCGGATGGTCGCCCTCGCCAGTTTTGTCGGCACCACGATCGAGTGGTACGACTTCTTCCTCTACGGGACGGCCGCGGCCCTGGTCTTCAACCGGCTCTTCTTCCCGACCTTCGATCCGCTGACGGGCACGCTCGCGGCCTTCGGCACCTACGCGGTGGGCTTCATCGCGCGACCGATCGGCGGGATCATCATCGGGCACTACGGAGACAAGATCGGACGCAAGTCGATGCTCGTCCTCACGCTGCTCATCATGGGCGTCGCGACGTTTCTCATCGGCCTGCTCCCGACCTACGAGTCGATTGGACCCTGGGCGGCGGTGCTCCTGGTCCTGCTGCGACTCGTGCAGGGCTTCGGCGTCGGCGGCGAATGGGGTGGTGCGGTCCTGATGGCGGTGGAGCATGCGCCGCCAGGCCGCCGCGGTTACTATGGGAGCTGGCCGCAGATGGGCGTGCCGGCGGGACTGCTGATGTCGACGTTCGTGTTCGCGGCGTTTGCGCGACTGCCGGAGGATCAGTTCCTCGCCTGGGGGTGGCGGGTACCCTTCCTGCTGAGCTTCCTGCTCGTGGGCGTGGGGCTGCTGATTCGGCTGCGGATTCTCGAGACGCCGGCCTTCGCAAAGATGAAGGAGCGGCGGGCCGACGCGATGATGCCCATCGTCGAGGTCATCCGGAAGTATCCGAAGCAGGTGCTGCTCGCCGCCGGCGCGCGCATCGCGGAAAACGGCGGTTTCTACATTTTCAGCGTGTTCATGCTGTTGTACGCGACCCAGCACGCGAAGGTGGAGCGGAGCGTCGCGCTCACCGGCGTGATGATTGCCGCGGCCTTCGATTTGGTGGCGATCCCATTCTACGGCCACCTGTCCGACAAGATCGGACGGCGCCCCGTGTACCTGTTTGGCGCCGCGATGACCGGCATCCTCGCCTATCCACTTTTCTGGCTGTTCGACTCCGGGTCGACGCCGCTCG
>CAINHV010000129.1 GCA_903848965.1 uncultured Opitutia bacterium
CGTCTTGCTAAGGCCTGCGCCCACCTCTGTCTTCTGGCCTTCACGCCCGCTTCCGGCTCCCTCCGGCACGCGGACGTGCACGCCATGACTTCCGCCGAAATCCGCCAGAGCTTCCTCGATTTCTTCGCCGCCCAAGGGCACACGATCGTCCCCTCGTCGTCGCTGCTGCCCGACTCCCCCGGCCTGCTGTTCACCAACGCCGGCATGAATCAATTCGTGCCCATTTTCCTCGGTGAAAAAGCGGCGGACGTCGGCAAGTGGGCCGGCGCCCGGGCGGCCCGCGACACCCGCGCCGCAGACACGCAGAAATGCATTCGCGCGGGCGGCAAACACAACGACCTCGAGGATGTCGGCTTCGACACCTACCACCACACGCTCTTCGAGATGCTGGGCAACTGGTCCTTCGGCGACTATTTCAAGACCGAGTCGCTCACCTGGGGCTGGGAGCTCATCACCAAGGTCTGGGGCATCCCGCCGAAGCGTCTCTTCGCCACGATCTATGCGCCGGACAAGACCAAAGGCGATCCCTCAGACTTCGATCAGGAGGCCTACGACATCTGGGCCGGCATTTTTCGAAAGGAGGGACTCGATCCCGCCGTTCACATCGTCCACGGGAACAAGAAGGATAATTTCTGGATGATGGGCGACACCGGCCCCTGCGGCCCGTGCTCGGAAATCCATTTCAACCTGCTCCCCTCCGACGACGAGACCGCCGGCCGCCAGCTCGTCAACTCGAGCAGCCCGCGCTGCATCGAGATTTGGAATCACGTCTTCATCCAGTTCAACGCGAACGCCGACGGCACCTTCTCGCCGCTCGCGGCCAAGCACGTCGACACCGGCATGGGCTTCGAGCGCGTCGCCGGGATTCACGCGACGACGAATGGCTTCAAGGACTTCAGCCGCGATCCATCCAACTACAACGCGGATGCCTTCGCCCCGCTGCTGACGACGATTGCCGCCCTCTCCGGCAAAGTTTACCAGGCCACGGTCCCAACGAAGCGCGAGGGCCTGACCGAACAGGAGAACATCGACGTCGCCTTCCGCGTCCTCGCCGATCACGCCCGCTGCGTTTCCTGCGCCATCGCCGACAGCATCCTGCCCGGCAACGAGGGCCGCAATTACGTCATCCGGAGAATCCTGCGTCGCGGGATTCTCTACGGCAAAAAAATCGGCCTGTCGGCCGGTTGTTTTGAGCAACTCGTGGCTCCAGTGGTGGAGTCTCTCGGTGCCGTCTTCCCCGAGTTGAGGCAACAGCAGGACATCATTCGCCGCGTCATCCGCAGCGAGGAGGAGAGTTTCGGACGGACGCTGGACAAGGGCCTCCATCAATTCCAGTTCGCGATCGATCTACACCCCGACTCAAAGGTGGTCACGGGGGACCTAGCTTTCCAACTCTACGACACCTACGGCTTCCCACTCGACATGACCCAACTCCTCGCCACCGAGCGAGGACTGACCGTCGATGTCGCTGGATTTGAACGTGAAATGGATAAGCAGCGCGCGCGAGGGCGCGCGGCCCAGAAAAAGGAAATTATCGTCGCCGCCACCGAGGGCGACGCCGCCACCGATCAGAAGGCCACCGTCTTCACCGGGTACCTCCAGACCAGCGGGAAGGGCCACCTGATCGATGTCGTCCACTCCGGGAAGGACGCGTTTCTCGTTTTCGATCAGACTCCGTTCTATGCCGAGATGGGCGGACAAGCCGGCGACACCGGCTCCGCGTTGATCAATGGCACGCTCGTCCACCTCACCGACACAGTGAAGGACAAGGCCGGCCGCCACCTCCACAAGGTCGCCCCCGCCTCCGGCCTCGTCATCCCGCAGCCCGGCGCCACCGCCGAGCTCGCGGTCGACGTCAGCCGCCGCCGCGCCATTTCGCGCCACCACTCTGCCGCTCATCTGATCCATTGGGCGCTCCGCAAGACGCTCGGCACGCACGTTCGGCAGGCCGGCACGTCGAAGACTCCCGAGCGGATGCGCTTCGACTTCTCGCACTTTGAGGCCGTGACGCATGCGCAGATCCTCGAGATCGAACGGCTCGTCAACGAGCGCGTGATCGACAACGCGAAGGTCGATTCCTACGAGACCGAGTTCGACCAGAAACCGGCCGGCACGCTCGCCTTCTTCGGGGACAAATACGGCCGGATCGTCCGCGTCGTCGACATCGGCGGTTACAGCCGCGAACTCTGCGGCGGCACGCACGTCAGCACCACGGGGGAAATCGGCCTGATCAAGATCGTCGCCGAGATGGCCGTCGCCGCCGGCACGCGCCGGATCGAAGCCGTCGCCGGTGGCCCAGCCTATGACTTCATGGCCCAGCGCGAAGCCGCCCTCGCCGCGGTCAACGCGCGGCTCAACGCCGGTCCGTTAGACGTCGCCCAGAAACTCGAGTCGGTGCTCACGCACCAGAAGGAACTCGAGCGCCGCCTGAAGGTGTACGAGCAGAAGGCCTCCGCCGGGCTCGCCGACGAACTCGCCGCCAAGCCAGGACGGAAGGGCGAACTCGCGTGGGTGGCGTCCGTCGTCACCACCGATTCGCCCGAGACGCTTCGCTCCCTCGGCTCGCAGGTTCTCGCCAAGGTCGGTGAAGGCGTCGTGATCCTCGGCGCGGCCTTCGGCGACAAGGCGACCGTCGTCGCGTTTTGCTCTCCCGGAGCGATCCAGGCCGGCCACCAGGCCGGCAAGCTGGTCAACGCCCTCTCGCAGCAACTCGGCGGCAAGGGCGGAGGCAAGCCCGACTTCGCGATGGGCGGCGGCAAGGAAGTCGGCAAGCTGGCCGACATTCTCGCGCAGGCCTGAGCCGCCGCGGCCGGTTTGTAACGTATTACGTTAC
>CAINHV010000130.1 GCA_903848965.1 uncultured Opitutia bacterium
AGACCGGCGCTACGCACAAAAAAGGCACGTCGCGGGGACGTGCCTTGGGAGGGAGCCGGCGAACCGGCTCGAAGTGGGAAGGGCCCGCTCAGCGCAGCCGGGCGAACGTGCTTTGGAGGAGCTGAAGATCCGGGGCGTTCTTCGTCTTTTCCCGGGCGCGGGAAATCAGGCCGGCCTCGAGGGCGTTCTTGGTCGGGCGGCTCTTGTTTTCGTAGAACACCCCGAACTTACCCGGCCACGGCTCGAGCGCGATCTTCATCGCGGCGAGTTCGTCACTGGTGTCGTGACGCGCGGCATCCTCGGGTGAGCCGTCGTTCTTCTTCTCGTCGATCATCGACCAGGTGCCGCCCTTGCGGGGAACGGCCGCGTCGAAGGCGCCTTCGTAGAACTCGACGCACTCGGAGAGAATCTCGACGACCGAGAAACCATCGTGCTTCGCGGCCCGGAGCATGATGTCGGTCATGTGATTGACCTGCGTGGCATGGCTGCGGGCGACGAAGGTGGCGCCGGTGTTGAGCAGCGTCCGCATCGGGTTGATCGGCTGATCCATCGCGCCGGTCGGATCGGTCTTCGTCTTGAAGCCGATCGGCGAGGTCGGGGAAGTCTGCTTCTTCGTCAGGCCATAGACGAAATTGTCCATGATGACGTAGGTCAGCCGCGGATTCTTGCGCGCCGTGTGCACGAGGTGATTGCCACCGATGGAGAAGCCGTCGCCGTCACCGCCGAAAACGAAGACATGGAGGTCGTCGTTGCCGAGGGTGATGCCAGCGGCGAAGGGCAGGGCGCGACCGTGGATGTAATGGCCGCCGTGGGTGTTGACGAAATACGGGAAGCGGGACGAGCAGCCGATGCCGGCGAAGGTGACGATTTTCTCGTGCGGATACTGCAGCTTTTCCAACACGCGGTAGAACGACGCGAGGACCGCGAAGTCACCGCAGCCGGGGCACCACGTGGGTTGATCGGCGACGAGAACTTTCTTGGTCAGAGGCGCGCGAGCGGGGGCGGGAGGGGTGGCAACAGAGGACATCGATTTAAGGGTTTTGAGTTTGGTAATTCGGGGTGGTCGGGACCGCGGTTCAGGCGGTCTTGGCGAGCGCGCTGTGGCTCGCGACGCCGACACCGGCGTCGAGGGACTGGCTCTCGACGTGTTTGGCGATGCCCGCGACGATTTCGCTCACCTTGAAGGTGAGTCCGTCGGTCTTCGTCACACTGACAATGTTGGGATTCGCGTAACGCCCCCGGAGGAGGGTCGCGAGCTGGCCGTAACCGTAGAGGCCCTCGTCGTTGATCTCGGCGACCACGATCTTCTTGAAGCGCGCGAAGGTGACCTCGAGGCCGTTCGGGAGCGGGTGAATGTAGCGCAGGTGAAGGTGGCCGGCCTTGACGCCGGCGGGGCGGATGCGGCCCACGGCCTCGCGGCCCGGCCCCCAGGTGGAGCCCCAGGTGACGAGCAGCACTTCGCCGGACTCGTCGCCGGTCAGTTCCGGGGCGGGAAGCGAGGCGGCGAGCGTCTTGATTTTTTCGCGGCGCTTGGCGGTCATCTGCGAGTGCAGTTTCGGACTGCCGGTGGGATGACCCATCTCGTCGTGTTCGAGGCCGGTGACGGTCGGGTACTTGCCGGAGGCGATCTTGGCGCCGGGGGGCGCGTGCCGCGTGATGCGGTCGAGCGGGTAGGGCTTGAAATCGGTGCCGCGGTCGGAGAGGTCCGGCTTCGGCTCGACCATCAACTTGGCGAGCTCGGGCTCGTCGAAGGCCTCGATGCGGCTCGCCAGGGCGAAGTCCGTGAGGATCAAGACGGGTGTGGAATACTCGCGGGCGATCCGGGTCGCCTCGAGCGCGATGTAGAAGCAGTCCTCGACGTTCTTCGGGGCGATGACGACGCGGGGTGCGTCACCGTGGCTGCCGTAGATTGCCTGCAGCAGGTCGCTCTGCTCGACGTTGGTCGGCATGCCGGTGGACGGACCGCCGCGCTGGACGTTGACGACGATGAGCGGCATCTCGGCCATGACGGCCCAGCCGAGCGCCTCCATTTTCAGGGAAAGTCCGGGACCGGAACTGCCGGTGATCGCAAGCTGGCCGGTGTAGGAGAAGCCGATCGCCGTCGAGATGGCGGCGATCTCGTCTTCGCACTGGACGAAGATGCCGCCGTATTTCGGCAGCTCGGTCCGGAGCGTTTCCATGATCGAGGACCAGGGTGTGATGGGGTAGCCTGCGCCGTGGCGGACACCGCCGGCGAGGAGGCCGTAGGCGACGGCAGTGTTGCCATCGACGGTGATCTGCGGGTGGGTCGAGGCGCCGGGCACGCGGTCCACTGCTTCGAAGCGATAGAACAGATCGCGAAGATTGTTCTGGGGCCAGGCGTAGCCCGAGTCGAACGCGAGCATGGCGTTGCGCACGATGTCCTCGTTGCGACCGCCGAAGCGCTCCTTGATCAACGCGGACAACTTGGCGACATCGAGGTCGAAGATGCGCGCGATCAGGCCGAGGATGAAGATGTTCTTGCCCTTGTCCTTGCCGGTGCCGCCGACGGCCTCGACGGTCGCAGTCGTGATCGGCACGGCGACGTGGGTGAACCGGTTGTCATCGACCGCGGGTTTGACGTGGTCGCTGTCGTAAAGGAGTACGCCGCCTGCACGCAGGGAACTGATGTGCGCGTCGTAGCTGTGTTGATAGAACGCCACGAGCATGTCGGCCCGATCGCCGGCGGACAGGATGTCGCCGGTGCCCATGCGAACCTGGAAGATCGAAGGTCCACCGGAGATGGTGGAAGGAATCGTCATGTAGGTCATGACGTCCTGATCGGTGCGTCCGGCGAGTCGGGCGAGGAATCCGCCGACGGCTTGAATGCCATCCTGCGAATTGCCGGCGAGCCGGATAACAACGTCTTGAATGGACCGGGGCGCTGCGCTGGGGTTGGCGCCGTCCGGGGTTTCGGGGGTGTTTGGACTAACCATGGATATTCGGAAGTTGGAGGGACAGTCATCGCGAGTCAACGGACAGGCCGACTCGCAATGGGGTGATAAGCCCGGGCCGAAAAGCGAGGGGGGGCTAGTAGCAAGAATTATGACTCCGAATCCTTGGCAGTCCCCGAACTCATTCGCCGGCAATCAATCGTAGAACAGGACGCAAACGGCCATCGGGACCGTCGCGGTGTGCTCGGTCCGCGTTAACTTACCGGTGTTCGAGTCGACGCGGAAAACGGTGATGTTATTCGAATCCTGATGGGCGCAGACGAGCCACTTGCCATTAGGGGAGAGGGCGAAGTTGCGCGGCACCTTGCCGCCGGTGGGTGCGATTTCGACCGGAGTCAGCGAGCCCTCGCCGGG
>CAINHV010000131.1 GCA_903848965.1 uncultured Opitutia bacterium
CCGACGTGTAACGTATTACGTTACACATCGGCGGCAGCTAGACCGTCTGGCCCGCTCCATGCGAAGAGCACGGAACGGAGTTCGAGATTCGGGCAATTTGTAACGTAATACGTTACACGTCGGATTGGGCAATGCGCGGGGTGGGGCGGGGCGCGGTCAGGGCTTCGTGATGTTGCCGCCGAAGACGCAGTAGCTGAGCTATTGCTGGAGGCTGACGAGGGCGGGGCCCTGCTTGAATTCCTTGCCTGGTAGCTTGGGAGGCGAAGGAAAAAAGTGGTGGATGAGTCGTGCGTCTCACCACATCCGGGCCATCGCCCCGCCGTCGACGAGGAGCACGCTGCCACTGATGTAGGCGCCCGCGTCGCTCGAGAGGAGCAGCGCGGACGGCGCGAGTTCGGCGGGCTGGCCCCAGCGACCGACGGCGGTCTTTCCGCCGAGCTTGGCCTGCTGTTCCGGGCTGAGGATCGACATCGGCATCTCGGTAGCGAACGGTCCCGGCGCGATGCAATTGACGGTGATGCCGTGCGGCCCGAGGTGGAGCGCGTTGGCCATCATCATGCCGTGCAACGCGGCCTTGGTCGTGCTGTACGCGACCCGTTCGGGGGTGCTGGCCATCGCCATGATCGAGGAGATGTAGATCATCCGGCCCCACCGCCGCTGCATCATGCCTGGCGCCAGCGCGCGGCTCAGCACCATGGAGCTCGTCACATTCAATTCCACCAGCGAGTCCCAGTCTTCGTCCCGGATCCGGTCCACGGTTTGCGTGATGTTCCAACCAGCGTTGCTGATGAGAATGTCGACCTTGCCCAGCCGGGCGACGGCTTCCTGCGCCAGGCGCTCGGCGTCGGGGCGCCGGCCCACGTCGGCGACGAGCGCTTCGACGCGCGCGCCGGTCTCCGCCGCGAGCTTCGCAGCGGCGGCCTCGATTTCGGCCGGCTTCCGGCTGCAGATGGCCACGTCCGCACCGGCCTGCGCGAGGATGCGGGCCATCTCGAGACCGAGGCCGCGGCTGCCTCCGGTGACGAGGGCGCTTTTGCCGGTGAGATTGAAGGGAGTGTTGAGATAGTGGTTCATCGAGGGAAGTGGGTCGTCGGTTGCGTGGCTGAAGGATGGGAACGCTTAACGCCCAACTTTCGACGCTCAACACCCAACGTCGTCACCGCGGTCCGGGCCTGGCTCACGCGAAGCCGCGAAGGACGGCAATTTTTTGCACCTCCGGCGCTCAACATCTGCGGATGCGTCCCGTGTTCAGGAGCCGGCCTATCCGCAGATTCCGGGCAGACTGACGCGGATAAATATAGCGCGGCGGAGCCGCCACCAAGGGGCCGGAGCAGAACTTCAGCAGGATGGCCAGGGAGGTCGGGAAGCTGGGACAGCCATTTCTTTCCGAACTTCCCGACCTTTCTGTTCCAATCCTCCGAAATCTTCGCGCCGGGCGATGATTCGGATCTACCAGCGTCCAAAGGGGAGGGTCCGCGTGAGAATTTGTGCGTCCGTTGAGCGTTCCACGGCCGACACCCGCGAGATGGCCTTGCGATCTTACTTCAAGATCGCCCGGGCCGCGGCGGCTTCGCGGTTGCTAGGGTCGAGCCGGAGGGCCGCGGCGTAGGCGGCACGGGCCGCGTCGGGATGGCCGCGTTTCTCATGTATGGCGCCAAGGCGTTGCCACACCACGCTGGGTGACGGGGAGGCGGGTGTCGGAGGTTCGAGCGTCAGGCACTGCTCGAAAGCCGCCACCCCGCGCACGAGTTGCTCGCCGCTTTCGAGAGCCGTGCAGCCCAGTTGGTAGAGTGCGTTGTAGTCGTCCGGGCGCCCGGCCAAGGCCTGCTCGCAGAGCCGAAAGGCCCCGGCGTAGTCGCGGGCCTGCCGTCGGCTGAGAATGGCGATCACACCGGCCCGGGTCGGGTCGCGCTGCCGAATCGCCTCCAGATGATCGGCTGCCTTTGCGCTGCTGCCGAGCGGCCACGGCGCACGCAGATAGAATTGAAAGAGCCCCTCCCGGGCGTCCAAGTCGGCTGGATTCAGCCGGATCGCCTGCTCCGTCGCGTCGCGTCCGCGGCGCGCGGCGAAGAGGGAGTTCGTGCGCTCGGCGAGGAGCAGCGACGCTCCGCCGTAGCGGCCAAGGTAGGTGGAATTCTGCGGTTCCAACTGGGCGGCTTGCTGCAGCCATTTGACGGCCTCCGGGAGCGCACCGGGATCCGCCCGCAGTTCGAGCGTGCGGCCCAGATAGTAGCAGGCGCGGGCATTGCCGGGCTCCGCGGCCACGAGCCGTTCCAGTGCCGCCCGGGCGTCGGGATAGCGCTTGCCCTCGAAGAGCTCGATCGCCGCGTCTAGCGCGGCGCTGCCAGTGGGACCTGCTGCAGCCAACGGGCCGGCGGCGAGGAGGATCAGGAGCGCGGCGAATCTTGGGACCCTTCGCATCACGGCAATGCGGTCTGTAAAATCCGCACGGTGTGCGTCCGGGGATGCGGCGTCTTGGGCGGATCGAAGCCGTCCCAGCCGGCACCGGCGATGAAGGTCAACCGATCGCCCACGAGCGTGATCAACGCGAGATCGGTGAGATTCGGCAACCCGGCGGCGAGCACCGTGAGTCCCGTCACCGTGCCGAGATCGGGCGACAACGCGATTCGCACCACACGCTGGGGTTCGATGCCGTTCTGGACGGCGGCGAGGCCGCCCGGGACGGCGACGAGACCGTCGAGGCCGAGCAGAGTGGTGTCGGCGGGAGCCTCGAGCGGCGTGACGGATCGGCGGGCGAGGTCGACGGCGAAGAGGCCGTTGGCGTAGTCCGCCACAAAGAGCGTTCGGCGGAACAGCACGATGCCCTGCAACGAATGGAATTCCGGGGCCTCGATCGTCTTCTCCATTTCCGCTTCCGTGGGCGAGAACTGCCAGATGATGGGGGCGAGACTGTCGGTCGCGTAGACCGTGCCGTTGGCGTCGACCGTGAGATCACCGAGGGCATGATCGCGGCCATCCGCCGGCACCGGTACGATCCGCCGGAGCTTGCCGGTTGAGAGTTCGAAGTCCGCGAGCGCAGCCTGTCCCTTCTGGGCTGGCGCATAGTTGTCCATCGCCGGGAGCGCGGTCGTGGCGGCCCAGAGGGTGTCGCGCTCCTCGTCGAGGACCAGGCCGAAGATCCCGAACAGTTCCTCGTCCTCCGCCGTGAAGCGCAGGATCTTACCGGTGTGATCGCGCCGCCAGATCGCGCGCAGGTGGGCGTCGCCAAGAAAGAGATCGCCGGTGCGTTCGCGCAAGGCGAGGCCCTCGATGATCCCGGAGTGGGCGGGCAGTTCTGCGAGCACTTCGGCCTGGCCCTGGGGCGTCCGGTTTTCGGCGAGGACCTGAAGCAACCGAAGGAAATCCGGTTCACCCTGTAGCGAGGCAAACGCCGGATCCTTCTCGATCGCGGCGCCGACGCCGAGGGCCGCCAGGCGGCGGAGCGCGGTGATCGCGCCGGCGCGGTTGTGGGCGAGCGCGGCGCTGGAGGCGAGGCCGCGCAGGTAGCGTGGGGAATCCGGCCGCAGCTCAAGGGCGGAGAGATAACCGATCCGCGCGGCGTCATAGTCCTTCCGTTGAAACGCCGAGTCGGCGATCTCCCGCCATTCGAAGTGGGATTCCTGGGCCCGGCCTGCGGCCGGGCCTAGTGCGCAGCAGAGGAGGAGCAGTAGCGATCGGCGCATGTCACAAAGTGGCACGAGCGAGGCGCAAGCGCACCAAGAAATCCGCCGCGCCCGGCATCCCGTCCTGCGGGCCGCCCGAAAGTCCCCCGGCCGCAGGCCGCTCGCGTTTTCGCACCGCGAAAACGCTATTCGTAGCGCAGCGCCTCGATTGGATCGAGCCGCGCGGCCTTGCGGGCGGGGTAGAAACCGAAGAACACGCCGACCGCGGCGCTGAAGCCGACGGCGATAAAGACCGATGACGGCGAGACGAGCACGGGCCAGCCATTGGTCTGCGAGACAATCTCGGAGGCGGCGATGCCGAGGCAAACGCCGATGATGCCCCCGAGCGAGCTGAGCAGGATGGCCTCGATCAGGAACTGGGTCAGGACGTCGCGGCCGTGGGCGCCGATGGCGAGGCGGATGCCGATCTCGCGGGTGCGCTCGGTGACCGACACGAGCATGATGTTCATGATGCCGATGCCGCCGACGATGAGCGAGACGCCGGCGATGGCTGCGAGGAGGAGCGTCATGGTGCTGCTGGTGGCGGTCGCCATGGTGGCGATTTCCTCCTGGGTGCGGACGGTGAAGTCAGGTTCGCGGCCGCGGCGGCGCTGCGTCAGCAGGTCCTCGACGTCCATCTTCACCTTGTCGAGTTTGTCCGGGGCGCTGCCCTGAATGAGAATGGTGTTGATGTTGGTGCGCCGGGAAACGCGTCGCATGTGCGACGTGTAGGGGATGAGCACGACATCGTCCTGATCCTGGCCGCGCATATCGAAGCCCTTCGTGTCGAGCAGGCCGACGACGCGGAAGGGCAGGTTGCGGATCCGAAGTGTCTGGCCGATCGGATCCTCGTTGGGGAAGAGCTGATCCGCGACGGTCTTGCCGATGACGGCGACCTTGGCCAGCGACTTGACGTCCTGTTCGTTGAACATCGTGCCTTGGGCGACGAGCCAGTTGCGGATGTAGGGATAGTCGGGCGACTCGCCCTTCACCGTGGTGTTCCAGTTCAGGCCGTTGGCGAGAATCTGGCTGCGTTCGGTAATCTCCGCGCTGACGCCGTCGACATCCTCCACCTCGGCGGCGATGGCTTCGGCGTCCTCGGGGGTGAGGGTGAGCGCCGCGCCAAAGCCGCTGCGCATGCCGCCCTGGCTGAAGCTGCCGGGAAAAACGGTGATGATATTCTGGCCGAGCGTCGCGACCTGCGCCTCGATCTGGGCCTTCGCGCCGTTGCCGATGCTGACCATCGTGATCACGGCGGCGACCCCGATGATGATGCCGAGCGCGGTGAGGATCGACCGCATGGCGTTGCGGCGGAGGGCGCGCAGCGCGACGATGAAGATGGTGCTGAAGCGCATGGCGGGGAGGTTAGGCGGCGGGACTGGAAACCAGCTTGGCGGCGGCTTCCGCCTGGCCGATGCGGGCCAGTTCCTTGTGGGCAATGAGGCGGTTTTGGACCGCTTCGTCGCGGACGACGACGCCGTCACGCAGGATCAAGTTGCGTCTGGTGTAGCTCGCGATGTCGAGTTCGTGGGTCACCATGACGATGGTGATGCCGTCGTCGTTGAGTTTCTGAAACACGCCCATGACCTCGACGGACGTCTTCGAGTCGAGGTTGCCGGTGGGCTCGTCGGCGAGGAGCACCTGCGGCTCGTTCACGAGGGCGCGGGCAATGGCGACGCGCTGC
Source organism: uncultured Opitutia bacterium (assembly GCA_903848965.1). Lineage (GTDB taxonomy): Bacteria > Verrucomicrobiota > Verrucomicrobiia > Opitutales > Opitutaceae > ER46. Next base: position 5,347 of record CAINHV010000131.1, read on the forward strand.
TGCTGGCCACCCGAAAGCTGGTTCGGAAAGTGATCGTGGCGGTTGGCGAGCCCGACGATTTCGAGGCAATGCATGGCGCGCTCGCGAATCTCCGACATGCCGAGCCGGCGGTGGCGGCCGTAGAGCATGGGGAGTTCGACATTCTCGAGCGCGGTGGTGCGGGCGAGGAGGTTGAACCCCTGGAAGACAAACCCGAGCTTCTGGTTGCGCAGATCGGCGAGTTCGTTGCGATTGAGTTTCTCAATCTCGATGCCGTCGAGCAGGTAGGATCCGCGGGTCGGCCGATCGAGGCAGCCGAGCAGATTCATCAAGGTGGATTTGCCCGAGCCGCTGGCGCCCATCAGCGCGACGAACTCGCCCTTGTGAATGTCGAGTGAAACGCCGCGGACGGCGTGCACGGGCACTTCTCCCGACTCGTAGATCTTGTGGATGTCCCTGATTTGGACGACCGGAGGCATGGGCAGGCGGCTGAGGATTAGCCGCGCCGGATGGGCCCGCCCGCGGGTGGGCTGCCGCCGCCGGGGCTGTAGCCGCCGCGACCGCCTTGGAACGGATTCGACATCCCTCCCGCCGGGGCCCCGCCGGCCGCGTTGGGCAGCCGGACACCGGTGATGAGGGAGTCGCCCTCGGCGAGGCCCTCGAGAACCTCGGTGTAGAAACCATCGGAGATGCCCAGTTTCGCGCTCACAGCCTCGATGTTTTTTTCGACGGCGTCCGGGTTCCCGATCTTGTAAAGGGTACGGGTGACGATCGTGTTGTTGAAGCCGCGATCCACGGTGGGGGCGCGACCGCCGCTGCCAAACTGGCCGGGGCTGCTGCGACCGCCGGGACCGCCCCGGAAGCGCTGGCCGCGCGGGGTGGAGAGCCGCGCCACCATCAGATCGGGATCGAGGCCGGCGTCCTTCGCCAAATTGCGGGCCGTCTCGATCTGATCCGGCGTCGCGACACTGCCGGGCTGGAAGCCGCTCTTGGTGATGATCTCCATCGTGATCCGGCGGGTTTCGTCGTCGGTCAGGACGACCTTGCCGTCGGACTTGGCCTCGGCTTTCGCGTCGGATTTACCGTCGCTCTTGGGCGCCACCGCGACCGGAGCCTTGGGCTGCAACTCGGCGGGGAACCGGACGCGGAGGGCGGCGTTGGCCACGCGGAGGACGCCGTTGCGCTGGGCGACAATGATGGAAACGTTGGCCGTCATGCCGGGCTTGAGCTTCAGGTCTTCGTTGTCGACGGCGATAATCGTGCCGTAGGAGACGACGCTCTGGTTGATGGCGGCCGCGTTGCGGACCTGCTTGACCGAGCCGGTGAAGGTGCGGTTCGGAAAGGCGTCGACGGTGAACTTGACCTCCTGGCCCTCAGCGATGGTCCCGATGTCGGCCTCGGCGACGGCCGCGTTGATCTGCATCTTGCCGAGATCGTTCACCAGCGTGAAGAGCGTGGGGGCGTTCATGCTCGAGACGACGGTGCGGCCGACGTCCGTCCGGCGATCGAGAATCATTCCGTCGATCGGGGCGGTGATGGTGCAGCGGGCGAGATCGACCCTGGCGTTTTCCACCGCCGCCTGGCGGGTCAGCAGCGTGGCGTTCGACTGCGCGAGCTGGGCGGTCATGTTGTCGAGCTCGGACTGGGAAATCAGGCTCTTCTTGAAAAGATCCTGCGTGCGGTCGGCGTTGAGCTTGATGAGAAGGTTGTTCGCCCTCGCGGACTCGAGGTCGGCCTCGGCCTGCTTGAGGCGCTGGACATACGTGGACTCGTCGATCCGGGCGAGCACGTCGCCGGCCTTCACCTGCGAATTGAAGTCCACCATCACCTGCTTGACCTGGCCGGAAATCTGCGAGCTGACGTCGACGATGATGACGGGCTGGAGGTCGCCGGTGGCGGTGACGGCCTGCACGATTTCACCGCGCGCCACCTTGGTCATCTGGAACTCGGGTTTTACGTCCTTGGGACCGCGAAAATAGTACCAGCTTGCCCCGCCGGCCGCCGCGAGGACCAGGACCAGGACGAAGAGACCACCGTAGCTTTTTGATTTGGCCATGACTTGAGAAAGAGAAGGAGGGCGAGAGAGGGGGAAGGAAACGAAATTACGGACAGGAAGCAGCGAGCCCAATTTTGAACCGTCCCTCGGCTCGCAAAGACGCGGTGCGGGCCGAAAGGTGACGGGAAATGTGCCGGGGCGCGGGAGGCGCGATGCTCCATCCGCCTTCGGCTCAGCACAGCTTGCCCTTGCGGAACGCGGCGGTGAGCGCCTCGGCGACATTGGGGGGGACGAAGTGCCTCACGTCGCCCCCATACGCCGCAACCTGCTTCACGAGAGTCGAGCTGGTGTAGCTGAACTGCTCGTTGGGCATCACAAAGAGCGTTTCCAGCTCCGGCTCGAGGTGCCGGTTCATCAAGGCCATGTTGAATTCGAATTCGAAGTCGGACAGCGCGCGGAGACCGCGGATAATTGCGTCCGCCTGCTGGGCCATGCAGAACTCGACCAGCAGGCCGCTGAAGGTGGTGACGGAAACATGGGGCAGGTTCGCGACGTTGGGCGCGATCATCTGGAGGCGCTCCGCCGGCGTGAACAAGGGCGCCTTGCCCGCGCTCTCTGCCACCGCGACCGTGACGCGATCGAATAGCTTGGCGGCCCGGGAAAGCACGTCGAGATGGCCGTAGGTGATGGGATCGAAGGTCCCGGGGTAGATGCAATGGCGCATGGGCAACGGGGGCGGATCGAAACCCACCCACGCGGCGCTGGCGACTGCGTTTTTGGGCTGGAACGTGTTTCCGGGCCGGGCGAAATGGCTCCGTGGGGTGGGCGGCGTGACCCCTTCGTCACAACCGGCCGGACGTCCGCGCTTGCCTTCCGCCAACGCCGCCTGTTTTGACACGTCAATCGCCGGATATGAATTTACCCAACCTCCTCACGATTTCGCGCGTGCCGCTGATGTTCATCGTCGTGGGGTTGATGTATGCCCAGTTTCGTTGGGCGGCGACGGCGGCGTTCTGGCTCTATATCGCCGCGGCTCTGACTGACTGGCTCGATGGCAAGATTGCGCGCGAGCGCGGCGAGGTTTCTTTGTTTGGCCGTTTCATGGACGCGGTGATCGACAAGGTGCTCGTGATCGGCCTCATGATCGCGCTGGTCAACGGTGACTACTTTCTCGGCTACAACATCGGCGCAATGATGCTCCTGCTCTGCATCCTCTGCCGCGAGTTCGCGATCTCCGGTTTGCGGATGGCGGCGGCGGTCAAGGGCGAGGTGGTCGAGGCCGACATCGGAGGCAAGGTGAAGACCTTTGTGCAGATGAACGCGATTGGCTGGCTGATTGGTTCGCGGATGCTGGCGAACGATCATCCCGGGATGTTCGCCGGCGACGATCTGACCTGGGTGACGACCGTCCGCGTCATCGGCATGGCGCTTTTCGTTCTCTCTACCGTGCTGACGGTGACGTCGGGGATTTCGTATTTCCGTCGTCACGGCCACGTGCTGTTTCGCTAAGCCGCCATGCGACTGTCGCAGCCGGTTTGGAGTCGCGCCTTGCCCACCGGCTTCGTCGTGGGCTGTGCGACGCTCGGACCGCTCGGGCGCAAGCTGCCGGCGCCGGGCACTTGGGGTTCGCTGGCCGGGCTGTTGTACTTTGCCGTGTTCTTCCGGGGTGCGAGCATCGGCGCGAACCTGATCGCGAGCGCGGTGGCGGCGTATCTCGCGGTCGGGATCTGCGGCGAAGCGGAGCTGAGGCTGCGAAAAAAGGATCCGGGTCTGGTGGTGTTGGATGAAGTGGTGGCGATTCCGCTCTGCTTTCTCGGCTGGACCTCACTGCCCGCGGCGTGGGCGCCGTGGATGATCTTCGTCGCGGGGTTTCTGCTTTTTCGCTTTTACGACATCCTCAAGCCGCTGGGGATCGCGCGGCTGCAGACGCTGCCCGGCGGGTGGGGTGTCGTGGCCGATGATGTCGCCGCCGCGCTGGCGGCGTGCGCGACGCTGCACATCGCGGCGTGGGTGCGGACGCTGGGTTAGGGGGCGCAGTCTTGCAAAAGTGGCGCCGGTCTCTGACCGGCGTCCCGCCAGTCGGAGACTGGCGCTACAGGCTGAATTCGCGGGCGCGGACTGTGAACTTACCGCCTACGGCAAGACCTGCAGGTTCTCGATGGGCACCTTTACCAGCAGTCCCTTCTGCAGGACGTCGACGGAGAGCACCACGCCCTGGGGGTGCGAGGCGTTGTCCACGAAGCCTTCCAGACCGTAGAGGGGTCCGCCGGTGATTTTTACGCGGCGGCCCTTGGTCAGCAGCGGCATGACGCTGAGTTCGAAACCCGAGGCGACGATGGTCCGGACGTCGGCGAGCTGGCGGAGGAACTTGGGCTGGTCGTCGACTGTGATGGCCCGCGCGAGCAGGTCCTGCTGGTAGATGAGGGCCTTCCGCTCGAGCGGCACGCAGGCGAAGACGTAGCCCGGGAACAGCGGCTTGGTGAATTTCTTGGTTTGTTGCGCGTAGCGGCGGACGCTCTGCACGAGCGGCAGGTAGTGCTCGAATTTCTCGGCCGAGAGCAACGCGGCGAATTTCTTTTCGCAGCGCGGCTTCGTGTGGCAGACGAGCCACGCGACCTCAGCCGCCGGCGGAAAAATGGACTCGGTGACCACGCGGCGCGCGGCTCAGCGCTTGAGCAGGAAGCGGACGGCGGCGTGATAACCCTCGAGCCCGAGCCCGGTGATCACGGCGAGGCACGCGGCGGCGGTGAACGACTTGTGCCGGAAATCCTCGCGATGATAAATGTTCGAGATGTGAACCTCGACAGTCGGCAGGTGGGCGCCGAGCAGCGCGTCGCGCAGCGCCACGCTGGTATGCGTGAACGCCCCCAGGTTGATGACGAGCGCGTCGTACTTCGCATCCGCCAGGGCCGCGATCTTCTCGATCAGCGCGCCCTCGTAGTTCGACTGAAAGAACTCGAGCTCGGTCGTCGCGCCGAACTCCGCCCGCATGGCCTGCTCGAGGTCGGCGAGGGTCGCGTGTCCGTAGATCTCCGGCTGGCGCTTGCCGAGCCGGTCGAGATTCGGGCCGTTGAGGATGGCGATCTTTTTCATGGGGAGCGGATATTCAGAAGCCGGGAACGCGCCAAAGTGCAATCCCGGTTCAGAGTGGATTCTCCGTGCCGATGAACTCCCACGGCAGCTTGAATTTTTTTGCCAGCTCCGCCGCCAGAGCCTTCACGCCGTGGACCTCGGTCGCGTAGTGCCCGCAGAGGTAGAGGTTCAGCTTCTCCTCCTGGGCGCGGTTGAACCATTCCTCGCGGAGTTCGCCGGTGACCAGCGTGTCAACGCCGGCGGGCAGCAGTTCGGGCACGGCGCTGTTGCCGGAGCCGCTGCAGAACGCGACGGCCCGCGGGGCCGGCAGGCCGTACTCGATTGCGATGACGCGCGGATAGAGCGTCTCGAGCTTCCGGCGCAGCGCGGCGCGGGACAGCGTCGAAGGCGCCATGCACCCGATCGGTTCGCCATCGCGCACGAGGAACGGGCGGGTGGGGCGCAGGCCGAGTTGGTGCGCGAGGATCGCGTTGTTGCCGATGGTACGGTGACCGTCGAGCGGCAGGTGGCTCGAGTAGAGCGCGCAATTGCCGCGAACGAGCGTGGAGATGCGTTCGTAAACCGGGCCGGTCAGCGGTCGCGGCATGTCCCAATACATCCCGTGATGCACAATGAGGAAGTCCACGCCGGCGGCGACGGCCTGCTGAAACGGAAAGAGGCCGGCGTCGACGGCGGCGCCGATGCGGGTGACGCGCCCCGGGTTGGCCACCTGGAGGCCATTGCAAGCGCCGGGCGCATCCTTGTAGGCGGTCCGGCGAGTGCGTTGATCGCAATAGGCAACGAGGTCTTCGAGTGAGACGGGCATGAGAGTCGGGCGCTGGCCGGGCATCGTGCGGGGTCTCTCGGGCCGGGGGCGAGCACGATTACGGGGCGGAGCAGCGGATGGGCTGAACGGGAATTGGGTTGGTAGTTCCGCCTTCAGGCGGGATCGAATCCCGGCCAGCCCACCGCCTGAAGGCGGAACTACGAACCCAGGCCGCGGAAGTGAAGGCCCGCCTCACGCTGGGCAGGCGCCGCGGCTCAACCTTTCGGCGATCATTGCCCAAGCCGGCAACTGTGGGCGCTGAAACCGGCACCGAAGCTCACCAGCCAGAAGTCGCCGTCAGCGACGGGCGGACCTTCCCGCAAAGTCTCCGCGAGCGCGAAGAGCACCGAGGGACTGCTCATGTTGCCATAGTCGCGCAGGATGTTCGAGCTCACGGCCAGTGAATGCGGAGCGACCACGGGCTCGAGCGCGTCGAGGACATCGCGGCCGCCGGAGTGCGCCACCACCCGGCTCACGGGACGCGGACCGCGCGCCGCCCAGAGTTCGGCCACGGCTCCGGCGGCCAGTTCCGGGACGGAACGATGGAGCAGGTTGCGCAGTTTGCCGTCGCGGTGCTCGAAACGGAGCTTGTCGCGATCCTCCGGCCGGTGCCGGGTGTCGAAACCGAAGGCCCGCCATCCCGCGGGTCCCGGTGTGCCGCGCCAGATCGTCGCCGCCGCGCCGTCGCTGAACAGGCACGCGCTGATGATCACGCCGGGATCGTCGTCGAGATAGAAGGCCGCCGAGCAAATCTCCACGGCGATGCAGGCGACCACCGCGTCGGGCCGGGCGGCCAGAATGTGACTCGCGGCCCGCAGGGTGGGAATGGCCGCGCCGCAGCCGAGCCCGACGAGATCCTGGAGGAAGGCATCGGTGCGCAAGCCGAGTTGCTCCGCGACGTAGCTGGTGATCCCCGGACAAAGATAGCCGGTGCAGGTGCAGACGAGTAGGGCGTCGAGTTGGTCGGCCTTGAGCCCGGCCTGGGCCAGCGCGTCGGTGAGCGCGCGGCCGGCGAGCAGGGGCGCCTCGTGCCGGAAGGCCGCGTTGAGCTGATCGGCGGAGAGATCGAACACGCCCTCGATCTCCGGGATGGCGAAGTGCCGGCGGGCGATGCCGTGATCGCCGCGCAGGATCGTGTGCAGGATTAGCATCGAGCGCTTCTTCAGCCGGGCGCGGACCGGGGAGCGCTCCACGATCTCCCAGCATTGCGGTTGCGTATACGAGGCCGAGGGGACGGCGGTGGCGAGCGCGTGGAGGTACATGCTTGGTGACCCGCGATCAGGCCGTGCTAGTGCAGCGAGGCATAGAGCGGTCGAAAGGGAATGAGCCGGGCTCGGCTGAGCGCGGCGAGCCAGCGCTGGCGGCGCGGCTGCAAGAGAAAGGGGTGGAGGAGATCGGCGGAGGCAAGTCGGAGACGGAACCGACCGTGCAGCGCGGCCTGGGTTGCATCGCAGGTGTCCGACCAGGTCGCGGTGCCGGCGGCGTAGGCGAGCAGGGGATCGAGGGCGAGTTCCGCGCTCTGGAATGCCATGGCCATGCCATTGCCCGTGAACGGGGGGATCATTGCACAGGCGTCCCCGAGGCTGAGGCGTTCGCTCGGCTCCACGTGGCGATCGAAGTCGAGCGCCGCGATCGCGGAGCACGAACTGGAGTCGAGTTCGGCCGCGTCCAGGCGTGCGGCCAGCCGGTCCAGGCCGGTGGCCCGCAGGTAGGCCGGCAACAGGGTCGCGCCGCGGCCGACCACGTCCTGGCGGCGAAAGAGGCCGCAGACGTTGACGGCACCGCCCTCGATCTGGGCGAGCCCGACATAGGCGTCGGCGCCGAGGTGTAACTCGAGTTCGCGGGTCAGTTCGAGGTGGCGGGCATGGAGTTTCAGGCCGAGCCACGTGGGCTTCCCCCGGCGGCGACCGGTGGCGAAGATGCGGCCGGGCCGCGGGTCGAGGTCCGTGACGCGGCTGCCGGTTTGCAGATCGCCGCCAGCCGCGACGAAGGCGCGCGCGATCCGCGCATCGAGGACAAAGCGACTGAGCCCCAGTGCGGCCGCGGGGAGCTGCTGAATCCGCGGTGGCTGGTCGTGGATGAACCACGCGACTTCGTGATGCCGCAGGACGTCCTCCAGCAGTGGGCCGAGCCCGAGACGTTCGATGGTCGAAGGATCCAGCCCCGTGATGAACTCGCCGCACACCCGATGGCGCGGATAGGTGCCGGCCTCGTGCAGCGTCACTGGCACTCCGGCCCGGCGCAGCGCCAAGCCCAGCGACAACCCCGCCAGGCCGCCGCCGATGATTTCGATGGGCGGCGGAGAAATCATCGGCGCACCGCGATCAGATGGTAGAACCCCAGCACCGTCGTCTGGCAGCGGATGACCCACGCGTCCGCCTCGAGGCCAAGTTGACGCGCCAGTTCATCGCCCCTGAAACCGGCCGCGATACTCACGTTCGCGTCGTGCAGGCTCACATAGTTGGCGCCGAGAAGCGGCCCGAGCGTGCGAAACAGGATCTGCGAGAGCCGGCGCCGGGCCGGTTCGCAAGCCACAATCACCCGCGCCGTGCGCCGGAGCCGCGCGCCGAGGACGGCGAGATCGGCGTCGGAGAATTGGTGGAAGATTAGGTTGCCGTAGACGACCGGATAGTCCGCGTAACCCGCAAAGGAACGCAGGTCCGCGACGTGCCACGACCGCTCCGCAAACCAGCCCAGCGGGCGCGGCCAGAGATCGAGCCCATCGATGGGAAGCTGATCGCGCTGGAGCCGGAGGCCGAGTTCGCCCGTACCCGCGCCGAGTTCGAGGGCGCGTTCGCCGGCGCGCAGCAAGGTCGGCAACTGCCGCCGGAGCCAGCGATGATTGCCCGCGATCCAGTTGGTCACCCGCAGGTCCCGCCGGTTGTGCAACGCATCGGGATGATCCACTGGCAGGGAATCGAGGATTTCGGGCTGCAGGGTGCGTTGCATGCGCGGTTCAGGGACGTTCAGCCGGCTCGGGCACCAGGCGGCACGGAATCGGCGGGCGGGGTCGCCGTCGGGAATGACATGAGGAAGGGAAGAGGATCGCGGAGGTGCTCCCGAACGGGAAATGCAGTCGAAGGTTGCCCGACTGCGCCGGGGTGTCCAGAGTGCCCCGCTGATTCCATGAGCCACCCTGCGATGCCTGCGCCCGATCATCCGGCGGTTCCCGCCGTGCCTGTGCTGCCCGTCGACTTGATCGCGGAGGCGGCCAGCAATTTTCCGCACCGGCCCTCGTGGGATGAGTATTTCATGGCCACGGCGGTCCTGATTTCCTCCCGCTCCAACTGCGAGCGGCTGCACGTTGGCTGCGTGATCGTCACCGGCGGCGAGCGGCGCAACCGGCTTGTGGCGGCCGGCTACAACGGTTTTCTGCCCTCGACGCCCCACGTCTCGCGACTGCGCGACGGCCACGAGCAGGCGACGGTGCACGCGGAGCAGAACGCGATTGCCGATGCGGCGCGGCGCGGGAGTTCGGTCGAGGGCTGCGTGGCATATGTCACGCACTATCCGTGCATCAACTGCGCGAAGATCCTCGCGGCCTCCGGCATATCGCAGATCAAGTACCGCGCCGACTACCTCAACGATCCCTTGGTGGCGCCGCTCCTGGCTGATGCCGGGATTGCCGTGCTGAAACTTTGAGTCAACCGGCCGGTCCGTCATCGCTCATGCGCGAACGTCACAAAACATCCAAGGAGACCCTCGCCGGGTCATTATTGCTCGCGCATCCGGCAATGCGGGATCCGAACTTCCGCCGGAGCGTCATCCTGATGTCGGCCCATGGCGCCGAGGGTGCGATGGGTGTCGTGCTCAACCGCCCGTTTGGCAAGCGCCTCGGGGAGTTGAGCGGCGACTTTGCCCTCGGCCCGCTGGCCGGCGTACCCGTGTTCATCGGCGGGCCTTGTGACCGGGAGAAACTGGCCCTCGCGGCGTGGCAGACGCGGATGGACGGATTCCGCCTCCATTTCGGAATCGAACCGGACAAAGCGCTGCAGCTCATGGCCGAGGAGGATACGCATGTCCGCGGCTTCATGGGGTACTCTGGGTGGTCGGCCGGCCAGCTCGAGAACGAGATGAAGCAAAAGACCTGGGTCGTCGCTGACGTGCCCGAGGATCTGCTGGTGCATCCGCAGGACGATTCGTTGTGGCGCACCGTGTTGGGTCGTGAAGGCGCGGAGTGGCGGCTCCTCGCCGGCGAACCGGATCATCCGGAGATGAACTGAGGGGACATTTCGGTTGACAGAGGTGCGGGCGGACTATCCTTTGGCCCCTTTTATGAAAGTCGTGTCATCCATTAAATCCGCCAAGAAGCGTCACCCGGCGTGCCAGGTGGTGCGTCGCAAGGGCAAGATTTACGTCATCAACAAAGTCGAGCCGCGTTACAAGGCGCGCCAAGGCTGATTAAGCATTTACCGCGATGAAAGCCGAAGGACATCCCTCCCTGAACAACGTCTGCTTCCTCGATATCGGAACCGGCCGTCGTTTTCTCACCAAGTCCACCATAAAGTCCGCCCGCAAGGAGGACATCAATGGTCAGGAATATTTTGTCATCGTGCGCGACGTGACGATGGACTCCCACCCCGCCTACACCGGCGAAAAGCGCCTCGTGGACACCGCGGGCCGGGTCGAGAAGTTTACCACGAAGTTCAAGCGTGGTGCCGCGAAGAAGTAAGACGCGAGCCACGATTCCCTTTTCAAAGCCCTCCCGTTTCGGGAGGGCTTTTTTGTGGCGGCGGCGCGACTCACCCGCGGTGCGATCGGGCGGGAAATGGCTCGCGGCGAGTGACGCCGGTCTCCGACCGGCGGGGAACGTACGTTGTCTCCGCTCTCGCCGCTCAGAGACCGGCGCGACCTCGATCGTCGCCAATATGCCGCGGCGTCTTGCGCTTTTTCCGTGTCTTTGACGTCGGCGTCCGAACAATCTCCCGCCTTTCACGCCCATGCGCCTCCATCCCTTTCAAGGTCTTGTTCCTCCCACCGATCGCGCGCCCGAAGTGGCCTGCGTGCCGTATGATGTCGTCAACACCGCGGAAGCCGCGGCCCTGGCAGCCGGCCGGCCGCACAGCCTGCTGCATGTCGACCGCGCGGAGATCGATCTGCCGGTCGAGACCAACCCCTACAGTGATGTCGTCTACGCGCGGGCTCGCGAGAATTTCCAGGCCATGCAGCAGGCCGGCGTGCTGGTGCGGGAGGCAGGTCCGAGCCTCTACATTTACCAGCAGCAGATGGGCGACCACCGCCAGCGCGGGCTCGTCGCCGGCTGTCACGTCGACGATTACGATGCCGGCCTGATCAAGAAGCATGAGAAGACGCGCAAGGACAAGGAGGACGACCGCACCCGTTTAATTGATACGCTCAGCGCCGACACCGGCCCGGTGTTTCTCACCTATCGCGATGCCGCCGCGGTCACGGCCATGGTGGAGGCGAAGACGAAGGAAAAGCCGCAGCACGATTTCACGGCACCCGACGGGATCCGCCACACCGTCTGGCGAATCAGCGATCCGGCCGGTTGGGTCCAGGCCTTTGGGGCGGTCCCGGTCACCTACATTGCCGACGGCCACCATCGGGCGGCGAGCGCCGCGCGCGTCGCCCGCTTGCGCCGCGAGCGGAACGCGCAGCACACCGGAGGCGAGGAGTACAATTGGTTCCTGTGCGTGCTCTTCCCCGCGAGCGAACTCAAGATTCTGCCTTACAATCGCATCGTGCCGAATCTCCACGGCCGGTCGCCCGCGGATTTCCTCGCGCAGGTGAAGGCCACCTTCGGCTTGCGGGAAGACGCGTCGCCGACCCCCGGCGCCGTGGGCGAGATCAGCATGTATCTAGACGGAAAGTGGTACGGGCTGAAATGCCCCGTCGATCCCAAGGCCGATCCGGTTGGCCGGCTGGACGTGAGCGTGCTCCAGGATCGGCTGCTCGCGCCGTTGCTCGGCGTGGACGATCCCCGCACCAGCAAGCGCATCGACTTCGTCGGCGGCATCCGGGGAACCGGCGAGTTGGTCAAGCGCGTCGATGCCGAAGGCGGCGTGGCGTTCTCGCTCTATCCGGTGACGTTGGCGCAGTTGATGGACATCGCCGATGCCGGGCAGATCATGCCGCCGAAGAGCACCTGGTTCGAACCGAAGCTCCGGTCGGGATTGTTCATCCACACGTTCTGAGGCGGCAGTTGAACCGCGAAGTTCGCGAAAAGGCGCGAAGGCGGAGCGGGACCGGCGCCGAGGGCGTGGAAGAGTGTTTGGCCCGAAGACAAGGGCCACGCCCCGCACGTCTTTGGAGGGGCGAGATGATTCTGGGGATGGCCGAGCTCGGCCCTCCACCTTGGAGAAACAGTTCGCTGGAATCCCGCGGCGCGCCGAACCAAGCCATTCCGCCTGAAGGCGGGACTACCAACCCAGGCTGACTCGCTGGCCAGCCCTCAGCCACCCAGTTTTCGCCTCGCTTCGGCGGGAACTTCGACGCGCGTCGTGCCCACGTCGCGGATCACGGTGAGGGTCGTCTGGTTCACGGTGACCCGCTTGGTGCCAAGACCGATCTTGATCGCGAGCACCCCCTTCAGCCTCACCTGATATCGCTGCACCATTCCCGCGCGCATCCAGATCGTGAAAGTACCCGCACCCTGCTCGGGCGTGATCTCGGGCTGGCCGTCGCGCACGAGGAGGAGTTGGGCACCGAGTTCGGTCAACGAGCCGGTGAGGACATCGCCGTCCGCCCGCAGATCCGTGCCGCTGCTGACGATGACACCCAGATCCTCATGCGGGTGGCTGATGCCCATCTGGAGGTTGCTGTAGGCGCGACGGTCGCGCTCGTCGTCGACCTTTGGCATGGGGAGGATTGATCCGCCTCCGGCTGTCGCGGCGCCGGGGGTGGTGAGGATCAAACCGGGCAGGCCCATCCTGTCGGTGCCCAGGATCGGTTCGCTGTCCCGGACCATCGGCAGCTCGTCGATCGTCATCCAGCCCGTATCGGTGGCGAGGACACACTCTACGTTGCCGCGATAGATGGCGTCCACGAGGTTGTCGGTGGTCCCGCGTCCGAGTCGGCGGCGCACGGAATTCACGATTGGCATCCTGGCTTGGGTGAAACCGTCTGGCGTGGTCTTGCCCACGATGTCGTAGGTGCGGGCATCGTCGTCGACCGTGGAGGTCCAGCTATAGTTCGGACGCTCCGACAAACGCATCGCGATCACGATGCCCTCGTCCACGGGCCCGGCAACCAGCGACGGGCCGGCCAGGCAGGCGAGCGCGACGCAGGTTAGGGCAGGAAGGTTCATGGGGCGGCCGGCGGCGCGGCGGTGATGTCGCACGGGACTCACCGGCGATCAAGCCTGTGGTGGGAGGCGAAAGACGATATCCGTCGCTGCGAGCGTGAGCGAGTGGCGGCCCGAGGCTCGATGGTCGGACGCAGAGACCGCGCCCGGCCCACGGATCGGGTGGCGATCAAGGAAACAACCCGCGGCTCTGTTTCGCGTCGGCGACGCGCTGGATGCCGAGGGTGAGGGCGGCGAGCCGGCGGCTGAACTGGAACTTCTTTTTCTGGGCGTCGACTGAGAGCTTCGCCTTGTCGAGCATCGCGAAGAGCTTCGTCATCACTTCCTCGCGGTCCCAGTAGAAGTTCGAGAGATTCTGCAGCCACTCGAAGTAGGAGACGATGACGCCGCCGGAGTTGCAGAGGACGTCCGGGATGACCTCGATGTCGCCGCGCTCGTCGATGATCTTGTCCGCGGCATTCGTCGTCGGGCCATTGGCCGCCTCGGCCAGCATCCGGCATTTCAATTGGGCCGCGTTCTTCTCGGTGATGACTCGCTCGAGGGCCGCCGGGATCAGCACGGTGCACTTCAGTTCGAGCAGTTCCGCATTCGTGATCGGCTCGCCGCCGTCGAAGTCGCGCAGGACTTTCTGGGAGCGCACGTAGGTGAGCGCCTTCTCGATGTTGATCCCCTTGGGATGATGGAAGGCGCCCGTGTGATCCGAAATGGCGATGATCTTCGCGCCGTACCTGGCGAGGGCGCGGGCGGTTTCGCTGCCGACGTTGCCGAAGCCTTGGATCGCGACCGTGGCCCGGCCGATCGGCACCTTCAGGTCGCGCAGGTACTGTTTCACGAGGTAGGCGACCCCCTCGCCGGTGGCCTCGCGGCGGCCCTGCGATCCGCCGAGCGCGATCGGCTTGCCGGTCACGATCGCGGGTTCGAGGTGGCCGACATGGTTGGAATAGGTGTCCATCATCCAGCCCATGATCTTTTCGTTGGTGCCCACATCCGGTGCTGGTACGTCGACGTGTGGGCCAAGGAAGTTCACCATCTCCTGCATGTAGCGACGGGAGAGGTGTTCGAGTTCAGTCTCGGAAAGCGTGTGGGGATCGACGATCACGCCGCCCTTGGCACCGCCATAGGGGAGACCGACGAGCGACGTTTTCCAACTCATCCACATCGAGAGCGCGGCGACCTCACCGAGGGTCACGCTCTGGTGAAAGCGGATGCCGCCCTTCGAAGGACCCGTCGAGAGGTTGTGCTGTACGCGATAGCCCTCGAAAACGGTGACGCTGCCGTCCTGCCGGCGAATCGGGAGTGAAACCGCAAGGCAGCGGCGCGGATACTTCGTGCGGTCGCGGAGCGTATCCGGAAGGCTGATGGCATCGGCGGCCTTGTCGAACTGTCGGCAGGCCATCCGAAACACCTCGGAGTCGTAAAGGGAAGAGACGATGGCTTTGGACATGGAACCGGGAAGTCGGGCTTGGACAGGCGGTAGGAACCGAGCGCCTACACGTTGGCCAGAGTTGCCGGTTTAGCAATTGGCTTCCGGGAAGCCGCGGTTTGAATCGTCGGTGAATACGCGCGCTTCCCGGGAGGGGAGCGAGTGCGACGGACCATCATGAAACGGGGACTACATCGATTGACGCAGGGAACGTGGCACCGGGTCAGCCTGGCGAAGGACGGCGCGTGTCCGGGTGGAGGGACGTGGGCATGATCGGTGTGCTGTGGGATTTTCTGCGCTGGCTCGGCCAAAAATTCGCCGCGGTGATCCTGATCGCGGGCCTGAGTCTCGCCGCGGGCGGCCTGTGGCTCTTCCTGAAGGACAACGTGGATTTCGACCTTTGGCGGCAGGAGGTCATTCGCTCCGTCAACGGCGAGCGCACGAAGGTTCGCGAGGCGATGGCTGATGTGGAAAAACGAATGACCAGGATTTCGGCCGAGATTTCGGCGGAGGAGGCGCGCGGCAAGCAGGCCGACCGGGTGATCGCGCAGCTGAGGGAATTGGAAAGCGCCTGGGATCGCTACGTGGGCAATCCGGAGCAACAGAAGGCGAACGCGGAACAGATCCAGAAGATGACCGCGCTGCGGCTCCACGTCACCCAACGGCGGGAAGCGATCCAGCAGGAATTCACCCGCACGACTTGGGAACGCGACGGACTCGAGATCGCCCTCGGCAAGGTGGAGGTGCGGCTGCAGGAATTGGAGGCGCAGCAGTCACGCGTGCAGCATTATCTCGAGCGCACCTGGAACCATCCGATCGGGCCCGAGCCGTGGCAGATGGCGACCAAGTGGTGGCTGCTCACGGCGCTGCTGTTCTATTTCTTTGGCCCGACCCTCGGCAAACTGGGGCTCTACTTCATCGTGGCGCCGCATATTGCCCGCAGTCGTCCGGTGCGGCTGCAGCGTGAGGCGGCGGAATTGCCGGCCGTTAGCGTCAGTCAGGTCTCGGCCGAGATCCCTCTCGGGCCCGGCGAGCGCTTGTGGGTGAAGGAGAAATTTCTCCAGGCCTCCGACGAAGGTCTCCGGCGGAAGGGCCGGTACCTCCTCGACTGGCGCGTGCCGTTCACTTGCCTGGCGGCGGGCCTCGTCGAATTGATTGAATTGGCCAATGCCGGCGAGGCGGAGCGGCGACTCACGCTATCGAACCAGTCCGATCCGCACAGCGAACTTGCGGTGATCTCCCTTGTCGAGGGCACCTCGCTGATCCTGCGCCCGAGCTTCCTTGCCGGCGTCGTCCTCGCCGACCACCGCACGCGACTCGTGATGCGCAAGCGGTGGCAGTTCTTCCGCTGGCAGTCGTGGGTGACGCTCCAATTTCGCTTCTTCGAGTTCGTCGGGCCCTGCCGGCTGATTGTGGCGGGCCGGCGCGGCGTGCGCGTCGAGCGATTGGTGGCGGGCGCCGGGGGCGAGGTCGCGGCCCGGCGGACCAACCAGGATGCGACGATCGGTTTCACGCCGAATCTCGACTACCGGCCGGCGCGCGCGGAGACGTTCTGGAGTTACTATCGCGGGATGAATCCACTCTTCGACGATCTCTTCACCGGACAGGGGATTTTTCTCTGCCAGCAGGTGGCGGATGGCGACGAGGCCAAGTCGGCACGGCGGTTCTGGTCCGGGGTGCGCGGGGGCGCGATGAAGCTGATGGGGATGTGAGCGCGCGGCGCCGTCGCGATATTTCTTGAGCCAGGAAGTCCATCGTTATTTATGAATTTCACCCCGAGTCGCATCGAACATCAGCGTCCGCTGTAAGTCGCATCCGCATGTCCATCCTGACCCCAAGCGAGCCTATCGCACCTGCGTCGCCAAGCCTGCCTGTCCTTCAGTCCGGAGGGCGCTGGCGTGGCGGCGTGACCGGCCGGCACGGAGGCGTCGTCCTCGCGCTGAGCATGGCGATCATCGTCGGCGGGCTGACCCGGGTCGCCTTGTTGATGTACTCGGCGCGGGAAGTGTCGTGGGATCTTAGCCTGGTCGCCGCCTTTGCCTGGGGAACGCTGTTCGATTTCGCGGCGAGCCTTTGCTGGGCGGCGCCGCTGGCCATCGCACTGGCCGTGCTGCCGGCGCGATTCTTCGAGTGGGCGTGGGGGCGCGGCGTGGCGCACGTCGTCCTGATGGCGATTCTCTACGGCCTGCTCTTTGGGGCGGTCGCGGAGTGGTTCTTCTGGGAGGAGTTTGGCGTCCGCTTCAACTTCATCGCCGTCGACTATCTCGTCTACACAACCGAGGTGATCGGCAACATTCGCGAATCGTACCCGATGCCGGCGATCTATGCGGGACTCTTCCTCCTGACGTGCCTCGGTTACGGGCTGCTCCACCGCACGGGCGCTGTGAACCGGTGGCTGGCGACGGCCGCGACGCCGGTGACCGCCCGCTGGCGAGGGGCGGCGGCCTGGACTGTGGGGGCCCTGATTCTCGGTCTTGGCCTGAGCGAAACCCACCTGCCCGCGTTGGCCAACAGTTACAATCGGGAGCTGGCGAAGGACGGCCTCTGGTCGCTCTTCGCGGCCTTTCGCGGCAACCAGCTCGATTACGACGAGTTCTATCCCACCATGTCGGTGGATGCCGCCTTCGAGCGGATGCACGGCCTGCTGGCGCCGGACCGGGACACGCCGCTCGCGGATGATCCCCGCGATTTGCTGCGGATGGTGCGCCATCCCGGACCCGAGCAGCGCCTCAATGTCATCCAAATCACGGTCGAGAGCCTCAGCGCGGAGTTCCTTGGACGGTACGGGAACAAGGATGGGCTGACGCCGAACCTCGATGCGCTTGCCGCTCATTCCCTGGTCTTCGATCGGTTCTACGCCACGGGCACGCGGACGGATCGGGGCATGGAGGCCCTGACGCTGTCGGTTCCGCCCACGCCCGGCCGTTCACTCGTGAAGCGGCCGAACAACGAAAACCTCTTCACGCTTGGCTCCGTGTTTCGCAGCCGCGGGTACGAGACGGCATTCGTTTACGGCGGCTACGGGTACTTCGACAACATGAACCACTTCTTTGGGGGGAACGGCTACCGGGTCGTGGACCGCAATCTCGTGGTCAAGGGTGACATCACCTTCGCGAATGCGTGGGGCGCGTGCGACGGCGACCTCTTCCGATGGGCGCTGCGCGAGGCGGACCGGGATTATGCCGCGGGCAAACCCTTCTTCCACTTCGTCATGACGACGTCGAACCACCGTCCGTTCACGTATCCGGAGGGCAAGATCGATCTGCCGTCGAAGACCTCGGGGCGCTCCGGCGGCGTGAAGTACACGGACTATGCAATTGGCGAGCTGCTGCGCGCCGCGGCGGATCGGCCTTGGTTCAAGAATACGATCTTTGTCATCGTGGCCGACCATTGCGCCTCGAGCGCGGGCCGGACGGAGCTGCCGGTTGACCGTTACCATATTCCACTCCTGATTTATGCGCCCGGCGGCCAGGTGAAGCCCGGAGTGGTCGGCACGCTCACCAGCCAGATCGACTATGCTCCGACGCTCCTCGGGCTGCTGGGCTGGAGTTATCCGAGCCGCTTCTTTGGGCGCGATGTGTTGGGACCCGCGGCGGCGGCCCATGGGCGGGCCTTGATCGGCAACTACCAGAAGCTCGGTCTCTACCGCGGCGACGAAGTCGCAGTGCTGAAGCCGGTGCGGAGTGCCACCACGTTCCGTTACGAATTTGGGAAGAAGGAGATGATGCCGGCGGCGGCTGATCCAAATCTGATCGAAGACGCGATGGCCTACTACGAAACCGCGAGCTGGCTCTTCAAGCATGGCCGCCAGCGGGAGTTGACCGCGGCAGAAATCAAACGGTACGCCGCACCCTGACAGACGGTCCATGGGGGTCGGCCGTCGCTCGCTCCAAGCCCGTTCTCCCTCGTGGATTTAGGGCCGGTCGACGACGGGCATTCCCACCGGTTTCGGCTTAATCGGCGCTGATAGACCTCCGTCTGCACCCTTCCTCTCAGCCGGAGCGCTCGATCTGGAATGGATGGTTCGTGAGCCCCGTCTGTTGTCGCTTGAGGTCGGCCACGACATAGCGCTGGGTCAGCATCTCGATCAGATCATCGACGTCCCGCTCCTCGACATAGTGGAGGCGGGCGTGGGCCCGCCGGGTCCCGGCAAAGCGATTTGCGGAGGAGTGATACGGAGGCGACGGCGGGCATTACCCCTGCCGGCGCCGCGATCGTCATCCAATCGTCCGCGTGGGCAGGGCTGGTACGAGGGCGGAGTAGAGCGGACAGCGGGCGCGGTCGACGGTCTGGCCGGAGCGATACTGGCCGAGCATCTGGGCGGAACGCTGCGCGAGCATCCGGCGAACTTCCCGGCGCCGGCCTTTTTCCCGGGGGATGCTCATCCGATCATAGCCGGTGGTTTGATGGCGCAGCCAGGCGATGGTGGCCGCCTCGGCCCGAGCGGGGAGGGGAATGCGCCGGGTCCGCGCCACGGTGCCGCTCCCCACGGGCGTCGCATGAGCCCCGATCAGTCTGGCCAGGGTGTCCGCGAGCAGCGCGTGCTGGGGATGAAAATTCAGGAACGTTACCACGGCCGCGGTGAAGTCCTCCGCATAGTCCTCTTCCGCGGCGACGCGGCGCTGGCGGCTGGCGCCCAGGCGGCGGAGATAGGCGGGATCTTTGCACTCGGCGGCGCGTTCCGTCCGCAAGGCTGCAATTCGCGCCGCCGGCGCCCAAATCCCGCGGGAGAACCTCTTGCGGCCTTTCACCTCAATCACGGTGATCGTCGGCCCATCCTCCTTGATCCGCCGGCTCAGGGCAGCGTCGCCCGGCGGCAGCAAATCCCAGTCGTCTGGCACAAGTTCGAGGGCGCCTCGCTCGTTCAACACCTGGCGGGGTAGCGGAGATGGTCGGACTTCGCGGGCGACCGGGGCGGAAGGGAGCACAGGTGGCAAGACCAAGGTATGAGTGATCGCACTACAGGGTAGCGATGCGGGGCGGCCGGATGCCGGGCTGCGCGATGATCTCGATGTAGAGGGCGGTGGCGCCCGCCGCGACGGCGGCGTCAATTACGGCGCTGAGTTCGTCAACGGCTGCGGTGGCGCGGTCCGGGCCGGCCTTGCAGGCAAAAGTCCACTCGGTGAAGCCCTCCGGGAGTTTCTTGCGGCGCTCGCGTTTAACGTACTTGCGCACGTCACCTTTCACGGCCTCCACCACGCGGGCGTCGACCTTGCCGGGAATCTGGAGCGGAAACGTTTTCTGCATGAAAGGTGAGTATCGGGTGCGGCGCGCGGGGGGAACAGCACATTATCGTTTTTCGTGTCCGACACGCGGGAGCCGTAGTCCGATGGCGCAGTCGGGTGAAGGGCTCCATTTCGACCCGGATAAAAGGCTCGAACCGGGTCCGCCGCGTCGCCACCGGAGCAGATTGGCTCGGCCATCGCCATCGTCCCGGATACCCAGCGCGTCACCAAAGTGAGCCCCGGGATGAAGATCGATCCGCTGCAGCCGGGTTCGCCGCGTGACGATGGGGCGAAGATCGAGCAACAGAACGCCAAGACCGGCAAATCGACGACCATCGGCGCCGCCGAGTCAGACGTCCGCGAGATTCTCTGCGCCGAAGCCAGGCTGGCTTCGGCGCTTTTGGTGCACGCACAAACTGCGTCGCTCCGTCCGGGCACAAAAAACCCGGCGGCGCGAGCCACCGGGTTGGAAAATGACAGGCGAAGCAGTCTTAGCTCTTCTTCGCTTCCTGAACGGAGTCGGCCTTCTTGTGCTCGCTGACGACCGTGACGGACTTGCCGATGAGATCTTCGAGCTTCGCAACCTTGCCGGTGGCGTCCTTGGTCTCGGTGCTTGGCGTGAGGGTGATCTCGGCGGTGCTGCCGGCGAGTTGGACGACGATGGACTTCGAATCCTTGTTATAGGATTTGAGCGTTCCGGAATCGGTGACCTTCTTGCCGCACATGGCCTGGGCCGAACCGGCGGCAATGATGGAGGCAACAAACAGGGCGATGATTTTCTTCATTATAGTATGGTTAAGGACTGTCTTGGGGTTCGAGGAATAACTCCGGGTTAAACCCGGAAGACCCGTGACCCTACGGCGTACCCCGGGGAATGCAAGCGGCGGGTGGCCCGGGAAAGTCGTAGGGGGGCGGGCCGATTTAACTGATCGACGATGATTGCAGGGCTGTCGTTCGCAACGGGCCCGCCACCTCGTGGATTTGGGGCCTGCCGACGAGCGGAGCCCTGCACCAATTGGCTTCGGCGCGAACGCCGCCGCGATGCCGCGGCCGAAATTCTGCTGACTCAGCCCGGACCGGCTGACAGGATCATGGCATGTTTCCGGTGTTAACCCCTGCTCGGTGGCCGTTGCTCCTGCTGCTCCTCGGCGTGATGGCGCGTCTGGGAGCGCATCCGATTCCGGACATTCCGGTGCGCGGTTTCTTCGACCTGGACGGCCAGGCCCGGATCGAGATTGAGATCGATGTCCGGTTTTCGGCGGCGGATCCGAACACCGATCCCTACCTCGTGCAGGCCGAGTTCGAGAAACTTCCGCCCGGCCGGCGCGCCGAGTTGATTGAACACGCCCGGACGTTCGCGACCGACTCCGTGGCCTATTATTTCGAGCCGACCGGCCAGTTCCTGCCTGACTTTCAATTCAGTTTCACCGGCATGGGTGGCGGTGAACTGCGGCTGCCCGACGACCCCGTGGTGCTGACCGGGCGCTGGACGACGCGACTGGCGGCCGGTCTGAACGGGTTCCGGATCGAGGCCCGTCCCCAAGGCAAGTACAGCATCGTGCTGGTCAACACTGTGGGCGCCCAGCAGGTGCAGCGGGTGAACGTGCTCTTTCCCGGCGAGTCGAGCTACACGCTCGATCTGACGAATCTCGGCGGCGTCCTTGCCACGACGCCGGTGGCCGGGTCGGTCGGCGTCTCGGGTGGGATGTGGGAGACGTTCGTCGATTTCATCCGGCAGGGCTTCGTGCACGTCATCCCGCTCGGGTGGGATCACATGCTCTTCGTCCTCGGCCTGTTTCTCCTGAGCCGACAATGGCGACCGCTGCTCCTGCAGGTCACGACCTTCACCGTGGCCCATACGCTGACGCTCGGTCTCGCGACGCTGGGCCGGGTGTCCATCCCGGGTGCCGTGGTCGAGCCGGTGATTGCCGCCAGCATCGCGGTGATCGCGTTGGAGAATATTTTCCGGCCGAAGTATTCGCCCGGGCGACTGGCTGTGGTGTTTGTCTTCGGCCTCGTCCATGGTCTCGGCTTCGCCGGCGCCCTCCAGGAATTGAATCTCCCTGCGACCTCGCTGATGGTCGGGTTGCTCGGATTCAATCTCGGCGTCGAGTTCGGCCAGATCGGCGTCATCAGCCTTGCCTGGCTCGCGACGCGCTGGCTGCGGCGCGAGGATCTCTACCGCAAGCTGGTCGCCGTGCCGGCCTCCGTCGCGATCGCCGGATTCGGCCTCTGGTGGACGGTGCAGCGGATCGCGGGCTGAGCAGCGGATCGGACGGTATGACGCCGTGGCGTGTGGGTCTGAGCCGGGGTCATGCAAAGGATCGAGGGCCGGCGCTGGTCGCCGGGCCCATCCTCGGTCGGAGTTTCTGGCCTGCCGTCAAGCGACAGCCCTACACCAATCAGTCTCCGCACCGTGGTTCGGGCCCTGTTCGCCCGCCGCCGCTTTTACTTTCCGCTCTTTCCATATCCCTGCCAGACCCACTCCAACGCCTGCGGCAGGGTCTGCGCTTTCACGGGCCGGTCGCTGTGGCCGGCGTCGAGGGAGAAAACGTATTGGTAGTGATAGCCCTTGGCCTTCAGGACCGCGGCCATCCGGTGATTCGCCGCGACCCAGTCGTGCATCTCGTCGCGGAGGGTATTCGGATTCAGGAGATCCCGATCTCCGACTTGCATCCACAGCCGGATCGGCTTCCGCGGACTGTTCGGAATGATCTTCCGATGATACTCCCACGCGCCGCCCGGCGTCTCGGAGTTGAACGGTGATTGCTGGTTCACGTACGTGCCCGAGTAGGCGATCACACGCCGATAGAGCTCGGGATGATACCAGGCCATGGTGAACGCGGCCACGCCGCCGGAGCTGTTGCCCATCGTTGCGCGGGCCTCGGGATCCCTAGAAACTTTCACCCCGCAGTTCTGCTCCACGAAAGGCAGCACCTCGGCCTCGACGAACTGCGCGTAGAGGCCGGACATCGTGTCGTATTCGAGACCGCGCTGGCTGCCCTGGGCGTCGCCGCCGCCGTTTTGGATCATCACCGCGACGAGTGCGGGAATGCGCTGCTGCGCGATGAGATTATCAAGGACGACGGGCAGGTTGTTGTCCGGTCCGTCCTGCATCACGAGCAGCGGCGCCGGCGTGCCTGCCACGTAGTTCGCCGGCACGTAGACCGTCACAGACCGCGTGTAGGGCTTCGGCCAGGTCTGCACCTTGGTCAGATCCGGCGGCATGTAATTGTCGGGGCCACCCGGTGGCACCTTCGTGATCCCGGGGAAAATTTTGCTGTCCTCCGACTTCATCGTGAGCCGGTGCACGGTGCCGCGCGGCACGCCTTCGACCACCGTTAACTCCGGGGCCGGCACATAGACGGGCCCGATGATGAAGTCGCCGTCCGCGTTGACGGGAGGGTTCGCCCCCGGGGCACCCTCGAGTTTCGCGGCCTCGCCTGGCTTGAGCCCGGCGGGCGTGAAGATCGG
>CAINHV010000132.1 GCA_903848965.1 uncultured Opitutia bacterium
GGTCGGGAGACCCGTGCCACACCGGGACCCCAAGCCTCGAGAGGCAGCTCCGTGTTCGCAGATCACTGCCCGCTGAACCGTTGACTCGCCCCGGTCGTCCGCCGTTGCTGAGACTACCCCATGGCCAAGAGCTTCCTCCCTCTCCTTGCGCTGGCCGCGCTCGTCCTCGCGCCGCCCGCGATCGCCGCCGCGCCCGGCTTCACCAAGTTGACCCTCGACTCGTTCTTCTACGCCGAGGGCGCAGCGATTGCTGACTTCACCAGCGACGGCCTGGCGGACGTCGCCGCCGGCCCGCGGATCTTTGCCGGGCCGGACTTCAAGACCAGCCGCGTCTATCGTTCGCCGCACGCCTTCGATCGGCTCAGTTACTCGAACAACTTCCTGACGTTTCACGACGACTTCAACCGCGACGGCCGGCCCGACATCCTTGTGATCGGCTGGCCAGGCAAGGAGGCGTTCTGGTTCGAGAATCCCGGCCCCGATCGCCCGGGTGACTGGCCGCAGCATCTCGCCTACGGCAACGTCGACACCGAGTCGCCCGGCTTTGCCGATGTCGATCGCGACGGTTCCCTCGATCTCGTCGCCGGCAGTGGCGGCCGCCTCGGTTACATGACGCGGAACCCGCGCGATCCGCAGGCGCCCTGGACGTTTCATCCGATCACGCCGCCGGGCCAGTGGCAGCGTTACACCCACGGCGTCGGCCTCGGCGACCTTAACGGCGATGGCCGCGCCGACCTCCTCGAGGCCAACGGTTGGTGGGAACAGCCCGCCAGCCTCGCCGGCGATCCGGTGTGGACGTTCCACGCCCAGTCCTTCGGTCCCGGTGGCGCGCAAATGTACGCCTACGACGTCAACGGCGACAGCCGCGCCGACGTGGTGACCAGTCTCGCCGCCCACGGCTACGGCCTCAGTTGGTTCGAACAAATCGCCGGGGCCAACGGCGCCATCGCGTGGCGCGAGCACGCGATCACCAGTGCCGTCCCGGCGGAAAAACTGCATGGGGTCCAGTTTTCTCAACCGCATGCCGTCATGCTGGTGGACATGGACGGCGACGGCTTGAAGGACCTCGTCACCGGCAAACGCCACTGGGCCCATGGCGACAAGGGCGATCCCGAGCCGACCGCGCCCGCCGTGCTTTATTGGTTCAAGCTCACCCGCGGCCCCGCTGGCGTAACCTTCACACCGCACCTGATCGATGACGATTCCGGCGTTGGCTGCCAGTTTCCCGTGGCAGACCTGAACGCCGACGGCCGCCCGGACCTCGCGATCGCGAACAAGCGCGGCGTGTTCGTTTTCCTGCAGGGCAATCGGTGAGCCGGCCAGGCGTTTCCCTTCTTGACCGGACGCGTCTGCGACGCAGCGTGTCCATTCCGCACTTTATTGCCTGATGGTGTAATGGTAGCACAGGCGACTTTGACTCGCCTAGTCATGGTTCGAATCCATGTCGGGCAGCCAGTTGTTGTTCATTGTCTTGCGGAATAATTTGCGGATGCGAAAAAAATGCGTGTCCACGATGTGTCCACTTTTTCACGTTCACCCTGAAAACGACAAAACACCCCTTCGCCCGCACAAAAGGGCCCCGCGTTTCGGCGGGGCTGTTGGGTTAACTAGCTCGCTAAGTATCGACAAATCGGTACAAAGACTTCGGCCGCGTCCACTCCCAGCCGGGCTCTACCGCCGGGCTCTACCTGTCCAACGACAATCTGGAAATCCGTCAGCGACAATCAGCGCGAATCTGTAAGTATGAGGTTGGCTGGAACAGATTCGATTCCTCAACAA
>CAINHV010000133.1 GCA_903848965.1 uncultured Opitutia bacterium
CCCCCATTTCGTAGGGGCGTGCCTCGTGCACGCCCGCGCCGTCACGTGGGTCCAGGAAAATCCAAAATCCAAAATCGAGAATCCAAAATCCAAAATCCGGCCGCACCCTCACGTCCCACGTCACAGCGCCAGCCCTTCCCTCTTCGTTCCCGTGCGGCCGTCTAGCCCATCCGGAAACTCGCGCTCACCTGGAAGACCGCGCTGACGATCGAGTACGCGATGAAGCCGACGAAGACGAACACGCCCATCAGCACGGCACTCGCGATCACTTTGGTGAACATGCTGAGTTGGTTCGAAATCAACTTCTGATAGGCGTGGGCGATCTGCTTGAGGCTCGGCACCACGTTACCGGTGTTCTCACCCACCGCGAGGCGGTCGAGCACGAGATCGGGAAAACAACCGGTCCGGGCCAGCGCGGCGGAGAGCGACTCGCCCTCGAGCACCCGGGCGGTGGCGACGTTGAAGGCCGCGCGGTGCACCCGGTTGTCGATTTGCTTCTCCGTCATCCGCAGCGCCTCCGCCGCGGTGATGCCGTTCTCCAGGAGCACCGAGAGCGTCTGGCTGAAGGAGAGCACAGTCCGCGACACCGCGAACGGCCCGATCAGCGGCAGCCGCAGCATCCACGCATCGGTCGCGGCGCGTCCCGCCTCGGTGGCCCGCCAGCGCCAGAAAGACACCGCGGCAAAGACAGCCGCGATGACAATCAGAAGTCCGTAGCGGAGGAGAAACTCCGAGGCGCCGATCAGCAGGCTGGTGGAGGCGGGCATCTTGCCGTGCATCGACGTCAGGAGCATCTGCAGCCGCGGCATCAGGAAGAAGAGGAAGAACAGGATTACGCCGCCCGCGACTACGACCATGAAAGTCGGATACGCCATGGCCGTGAGCAGCTGGCGGCGGATCTCCCGCTGCTCGTTGAGGTGGGCGATGAGCCGCGCCAGCGTGTCGGTCAGCGAGCCCGTGGCCTCGCCGGCCTGGATTAGATTCGTGATCGAGGGGTCGAAGACCTGCGGATAACTGGCCATCGCCCGCGACAGCGCGGCGCCTTCGCTGATCTGTTCCCAGATGCCGGAGCAAAGCGCGCGCAGCCGTGGTTCCTTGATCCGGATGGAAAGCAGCCGCACTGCCTCGCCGGCGGACAGCCCGCTGGTCGCGAGATCGTGCAAGGCCTCCAGGAAAGGCAGGCATTCGGCGCGCCCCAGTTCGCGGGCGTCGAGCCGTCGGGCGGTCCGCTCTGCCGCGGAAGCCGCCGGCTTGCGACCGGACGCTTTGCCCTGGGCGGCGCTGACCTCGTTGACCGCCGCGACCTGCATACCGCGCGCTCCGAGGACGCGGAGCGCATCCTTCCGCGTCGGCGCCTCCAGATCGGCGGTGACCGTGTTCCCTGAACGATCGCGGGCAGTGTAGGCGAAACGCGGCATGGGTCAGCGGGCGGAGGCCGGAGGACGGGCGGCGAAGGGCGGACGACCGAGTGGCACGGGTCTCCCGACCCGTGAAGGCCGTTTTGGATCCGCGTTCATGGGTCTGGAGACCCATGCCACCGCTCGGGCCCTCAAGGCGATCGGAAATCCGTTGCGAGCCGGCCCGGCGGCAAGCGCCGGCCCTACAGGATGCGGCCTCGAATCCAGGTTCGGCACGCATGTGGTCATGCCGATCGAATGTCGCAGGTGTAGGGCCGGCGCTAGTCGCCGGGCCCAAATCGAAAATCGAGAATCCAAAATCGAAAATCCCATCATGAGTCCGTCACCGTGATCACGCGCAGCACTTCGTCGAAGGTCGTGGCGCCGTTCTTGATCTTTTCCCAGCCGCTCTGGCCCAGCGTGCGCATGCCGTTCTTACGCGCACATTCCGCGAGCGTCCGCGTGCTCTCCCGTTTCAAGACCAGTTCGTGCATCTCCTCGTTGAGCCGGAAGATTTCGAAGAGTCCGATTCGGCCGCGGTAGCCGGTGCCGCGGCAGCGGTCGCAGCCGACCGGAGACTTCAATTGCGCGATCAACTCCGCCTCGGCCGGGTTGCAACCGAGGATGGCGAGATTCTCCTGCAGCTTGATTCGCGCGATCGGTGCCGGCCGCGAGCACTCGGTGCAGAGCCGGCGCACGAGCCG
>CAINHV010000134.1 GCA_903848965.1 uncultured Opitutia bacterium
CATCATGAAAAGATTGTCGGCGAAAACGATGCCGAGCATCGAAAACATGAAAATCGAGAGCCCGCCAAAATACCGCGCCTTCGCGCCGTCGTCGTGCATGTAGCCGAGCGAGAAGACGTGGACGCACAGTCCCACCACGCCGACGATCGCCAGCATCAGCGCCGCGAGATCGTCGAACTTGATCCCGAGGGAAAGCGAGAAGTCGGCCAGCCGCAGCCATTCGACGGAGGCATTGAAACGATGGCCACCCAGCGCGAGGGTCAGCCCACCCGCGGCGATGCCGGTGGCGGCGAGGACCGAGAGGATCGCGGCGATCCCGCCCGACCGGCGGAGCAACAGCGCGATGATCGCGGCTGAGGCCAGCGGCAGGATCAGGACGGCAACGGCAATTTGAGCGGAAGTCATTGCGGAGGCGCGCGGCTAGTTCTTCAGCGTGTTCAGGTCCTGCACGGCGGTCGTCTGCCGCTTGCGGAACAGGGCGACAATGATCGCCAGCCCGACGGCGACCTCGGCGGCGGCCACGGTGAGGATGAAGAAGACAAAGACGTTTCCATCCATCGTGCCGTTGAATCGCGAATAGGCCACCAGCGCGATCGTCGATGCGACGAGCATCAGCTCCAGGCACATGAAAATCACGAGCACATTGCGCCGGATGAGCACGCCCAGCAGCCCAATCGCGAACAGGAGCACGCTGATGGCGAGGTAAGCGTTGAGGGTGGGGGCGATCATTTGATGTCGTCCAGACCTTCGAATTTCTTGCTCAGCACGATCACGCCGATCATCGCGATGAGGAGGAGGAAGCCGAGGATCTGAACCGGCAGGAGATAGACGGTGAAGAGCTGGTAGGCGTAGAGCTTGAGCGAGGCGCCGAGCGCCGGAGTCGTCGCCGGATCCGGCGACGGGAGCTGGCCGCGCGCAAAGAACGAGCTGATCCCGGCGATGACCAGGACCAAGGCCATGATTCGCGCCAGCAGCGGAATCTTCCGCACCGGAGCCGGCACGTCGCCCTTGGCGTCGAGCAGCATGACGATGAAGAGGAACAGCGCGACAATCGCGCCCGCGTAAACGAGCAGCAGCAGGAACGCCAGGAGGTAGGCGTCGAGGACCACGAACAGCCCGGCCACGCCCACGAGCGACAGCAGCAGGCACATCGCCGCGTTGACCGCGTTGCGATTGATCACCACTCCCGCGGCGGCCACGAGGGTCAGGACAGCGAAGAGGTTGAAGAGGAGGTCGGCCATCTTAGTGCGCGTTGCCGTGGTCCTCGGCCGACTTCTTCTTGTCCCATTTCAAATGCGAATCGGGCAGCGTGCCGCCGAGTTCGTAGAGCCGATCCTTGTGGTTCACCATCTCGGAGCGGGAGTAGCCGCTCATCGAATACTGGTTCTGGAGGACGATCGCCTCCTCGGGGCAGACTTCCTCGCACATGCCGCAGTAGATGCAGCGGAGCATGTCGATTTCGAAGGCCTGCGGGGCCTTCTCGACGTGCCCCGTCGGGGCGCCCGGCGGAATCTCGCCCGGGGTGATCCGGATGGCCTTCGGCGGG
This sequence comes from uncultured Opitutia bacterium, assembly GCA_903848965.1. Taxonomy (GTDB): domain Bacteria; phylum Verrucomicrobiota; class Verrucomicrobiia; order Opitutales; family Opitutaceae; genus ER46. Next base: position 1,547 of record CAINHV010000134.1, read on the forward strand.
CAGACAAATTCACAGAGCTGGCAGGAGACGCATTTCTCGCGGCCATTCGGATCCTTCACCAGCGTCGGCACACCCCGGTAGCGCGGCGGAATGGCGGGCCGCTGCTCCGGGTACTCCATCGTCTCCTTCGACTTCACGAGGTGCTTCCACGTCGTCTTCAGCGCCCCCACGATCTGGGGGATGTAGGTGCGCTCGGCGAGGGTGAGCGGCTTACGTTCGACAATTTTGACAGCCATGGCGCGGATTATTTCTGAATGACCGCGATCCCAATCGCGTAGACAAGCAGGTTGGCGATGGCGAGCGGCAGGAGCTTCTTCCAGCCGAGTTCCATCACCTGGTCATAGCGGAACCGGGGGACGGTCCAGCGCACCCACATGAAGAAGAAGATCCCGAAGATTACCTTCCCGAGGAAAATCCCGATCGAGAGCAGCCCGACCACGAGCGGGTGAATCAGCCAGGGCGAGCCGACCAGCCCGTGCGCCCAGCCCACGAAGTCGGCGAGCGAGATCCACGGCAGCGGATTCCAGCCGCCAAGGAAGAGCAGCGTGAACACCGCCGAGCCGATGATCATGTGCGCGTACTCGGCCACGAAGAACAAGCCCCACTTGAAGGCGCCGTATTCGGTGTGGAAACCGCCGACGAG
>CAINHV010000135.1 GCA_903848965.1 uncultured Opitutia bacterium
AGCAGCGACAGGAGCAGGTAATAGAGTACTCCGGTCCGCAGCCCGATCGTCCGGGCATGGCCGGAGTCGAAGCAGTAGAGCAGCAGGTCGCGGCGCAGCGCGAGGATCGTGGCGAAGGTGATGCCCCCCACGATCAGAGTGTCGCGGAGATCGCCCGGCACGAGGCCGAGGATGTTGCCGAAGAGGATGTGATCGAGGTGGAGGTCGCTCTTCACCTTCGTGAACAGGACGAGGCCGAAGGCAAAGAACCCGGTGAAGACCACACCCATCACGGTATCCTCCTTCACGCGGCTGTTGGCCTTGATGAAACCCGTGAGGATCGCGCAGAGCAGGCCGGACGCGAACGCGCCGGCTGCCAGCGGCACCCCGATCGCATAGGCAATCACGATGCCCGGCAGCACCGCGTGCGAGATCGCGTCGCCCATGAGCGACCATCCCTTCAGGACGAGATAACACGAAAGCACGGCACACACCGCGCCGACGGCGGCGCCCACGATCATGGCGTCGACCATGAAGCCATACTGGAAGGGCTCGAGCAGCCGGCTCATCGCGCCGCCCCCGTGGCGCCGGTCTCCGACCGGCGAACTTCGTTTCGCGCTGCCGCCGCAAAATTTGCCGCCCCGCGCGTCTTCATGCGACCGCCTTTCCCGGCTGATCCGCCCGTCGCCGCGCTCGCGCCGAGATCAGCCCGTGTTTGGGGGCAAAGATCAGCACCAGGACGAAGATCGCGCTTTGCAGCGTGACGATGCAACCGCCCGTTGAACCATCGAAAAAGTAGCTCGCATAGGACCCGACCAGCGACGTGCCGACGCCCATCGTGACCGAGATCGCGATCATCCGACCGAAGCGATCCGTCAGCAGATAGGCGGTCGCACCGGGCGTCACCAGCATCGCCACGACCAGGGTCGCCCCCACGGTCTGCAAGGCTGCCACCGCCGTGGCTGAAAGGAGCGTGAGCAGCAGGAAATGCAGCAGCGTGGTGTTCAGGCCGAGCGCGCGGGCCTGGCCGGGATCGAAACAGAAGAGGAGAAAGTCACGCCATTTAAGCCCGAGGATCAGGATCGTCGCGGCCGAGATTGCCAGCACCTGGATGATGTCCGAGTTCGAGATCCCGAGAATGTTGCCGAAGATGATCGAGCGCAGATCAACCTCGCTGGGATAAAGCGAGATCAGCAGCAGGCCAGCGGCGAAGAAGGCCGTGAAGACCACGCCGATGACGGCGTCTTCCCGCAGGCGCGTCTTGGCCTTTACGAAGCCCATGCCCACGGCCGCGAGCAATCCGGTCACAAACGCCCCGGCCGCAAAAGGCCAGCCGACGTAGTACGCCACGGCCACGCCGGGCACGACCGAATGCGACAGCGCGTCGCCCATCAATGACCAGCCCTTGAGCGTGATGAAACAGGAGAGAAACGCGCAGACCCCGCCGATCACAGCGCTCACGAAGATCGCCTTCAGCATGTACTCGTACTGCAGCGGCATGAGCAGGGTCTGGAGCATGATGAGGGAAGTCAGACGACGGACGACAGACGACGGCGGACGGACGACGGACGACGGACTACGGACCATGGACCACGGACCATCGGAACGGCGGAGATCGACCTCGCTGCGAGGTCCGGTTCCTGGCCCCGGCGGTCCGTTGTCCGTCGTCCGTCGTCCCGGTTATTCACAAGTCCTCTTCCCCTTCGGCGCGTTTGCGCACCACGTCCTCGCGGCCGGCGCGCTGGCTGTATTCCACGTGGCCTCCCTTGCCGAACACCAGGGGTCGTTCGTCATCGGTCAGCAGGGTGACCTCGCGGCCGTCATGCTTCTGCACCGTGGATTCGTCGAAGCGGAAATGCCGCAGCACGCCGCCGAAGGTGCGCATGAGATTTTCCTGCGTGAAGACCTCCGCAATCGGCCCGGCGGCCAGCACGGTGCGGTTGATCAGGACCACGTGATCACAGAATTCGGGGACCGAGCCCAGGTTGTGCGTCGAGACGATCATGATGTGTCCCGCCGCGCGCAATTCGCGCAGGAGCGCGATGATCGCGCTTTCGGTGTTCACATCCACGCCCGTGAAAGGCTCGTCGAGCAGGATGACGCGGCCGCGCTGCGCGAGGGCGCGCGCCAGAAACACGCGTTTCCGCTGGCCGCCCGACAGCTCGCCGATCTGCCGATCGCGAAACTCGCTCATCCCGACCCGGGCGAGACTCTCCTCGGCAATCCGGCGATCCTCCGCGCGCGGCATGCGCATGAAGTTCATGTAACCGTATCGGCCCATCAGGACGACGTCCCACACGCTGACGGGAAAACTCCAATCCACTTCCTCGGCCTGCGGCACGTAGGCGACGAGGTTGCGCTTCAATGCCACCGGCACCGGCAGGCCCGCAATCGCCACGTCGCCCGTCGAGGGCCGCAGCAGGCCCATGATCGCCTTGAAGAGGGTCGACTTCCCGCTCCCGTTCACTCCCACCAGCGCGCAAATCGATCCACCCTGGAGGTGAAACGACGCGTCGCGGAGGGCGACGTTGCCGTTGGGGTAGCTGACGGTGACACCATTGACGTCAACGCGAAGGTCATTCGGCGCGAGATCACTCATGTCCGAGCAGGCCCCTGACGATGGTCCGCGCATTATATTCCATGAGCTTCAAATAGGTCGGCGCCGGGCCGCTGGCGGCAGTGAGGGAGTCCACATAGAGAATGCCACCGTAGCGCGCCCCGGTCTCGCGCGCAATCTGTCGCGCGGGCCGATCGCTCACCGTGCTCTCGCTGAAGACGACGGGAATGCGGTGCCGGCGCAGTCCGTCGATCACCTTCTGGACCTGTTGCGGGGTGCCCTGCTGGTCGGCATTCACGGCCCAGAGGAAAAGTTCCTGCAGCCCGAAGTTGCGGGCCAGGTAGGGAAACGCGCCCTCGCTGGTCACGAGCCAGCGCTTGTCGGCGGGAATCTTGTCGAGTTCGGTCCG
>CAINHV010000136.1 GCA_903848965.1 uncultured Opitutia bacterium
GATGCCCGCGGAGTGGGAGCGGCAGGCGGCGGTGTGGTTGTCCTGGCCCCACCGCGCCAAGACATGGCCGGGAATATTTCGGCAGGTGCCGGCGGCCTACGCGAAGTTCGTCGCAGCGATCAGTCGCTTCGAGCCGGTGCGGATCAATTGCGCGGCGCGACTCCAACCGCGGGCCCGGCGCTGCTGCGAGGAAGCCGGGGCGGACCTGACTAAGGTGACCTTCTTCGATCATCCGACCAATGACGCATGGGTGCGCGATCACGGACCGATCTTCGTGAAGCACCGGAGCTCGGGCGAGGTCGCGATCACCGATTGGAGGTACAATGCGTGGGGCGACAAGTATCCGCCCTACGATCTCGACAACGCGATCCCGTCGCAGATTGCCCGCCGGCTGAAGTTGCGCCGCTTCGTCAATTCCATGGTGCTCGAGGGCGGCTCGATCGACGTCAATGGCCGCGGCCTCCTGCTGACGAGCGAGCAGTGCCTGTTGCATCCGAATCGGAATCCTCAACTTACCCGCACCGACATCGAGCGGCACCTCCGCGATTATCTGGGCGCGACGACGGTGCTGTGGCTCGGCGAGGGAATCGTCGGTGACGACACCGACGGACACATCGACGACATGACGCGCTTCTTCGCGCCGGCCGGCATTGTCAGTTGCGTCGAGTCGAATGGCCGCGACCCCAATCATCGCGTCCTGGCGGAGAACATCGAACGACTGCAGGGCTTTCGCACGCCGGGCGGCAGGAAGTTCGAACTGGTTCCGCTGCCGATGCCGAAGCCGGTGGCGTTCCGGGGCCAACGGCTGCCAGCGAGCTACGCGAATTTTCTGATCATCAATGGAGCGGTGCTCGTCCCCACCTTCCGGCAACGGCGTCGCGATGCGGAAGCGTGCGAAATTATTGGCGGCTGTTTCCCGGGACGCGAAGTGGTGCCGGTGGATGCTTCCAAACTCATCTGGGGATTAGGAACATTGCATTGCCTGTCGCAGCAGCAGCCGGCTTGAAGCGGTGGGTTCGTGGCCGGTCCTTTCCACTCGCGGGCGTTCGTGGCTGCGGGCGGGGGTTCGCACGCGGGGACGTGGAACGACTTCCATCGGACTTGCTGGGATGTCGGCGGAGGGAAACACTGCGGCGATGAAACGAATCGTGTCCTGCCTTGCGGTCCTCGTCCTTGCCCTCGCGGGCTGCGAGTCGATCTCAGAGGCCACGAATTCCGTGCGCGGCAAGCTGGCGGCCCGGGAGGAAGGACGGAGCCGGAACTACGCCGCGCCGCAGCGCGTGACGTATCAGGCGGTCCGCACGACAGCGGAGCGGATGGGTTATCGCATTCTGCGGGGTGGGGCGGCGCAGGGCTTTCTCGAGGCTGTCACGACGGTCGGACGGGGTGAGTCCAACCGCAGCGCACGGCAGATCTCGATGAAGGTCGATCTGCGATCGACGCTGGACGAGGGGACCGCGGTGCAGATTCGCCTGGCCGAGGTGCTTGAAACCGAGTCGGCGACCCGCGCGGTGTTGGCGACGGAAACGCCGTTGCAAGGCACGCCCCAGTACGAGGTTTTCTTTCGCGGGGTGCAGCAAGCGCTTGATGAACAGGGGGCAGTGGAGGACAGAGCGGCTGGGAAGTAGCGCCGTGTCTCCGACCGGCCGATTTCATTCTGATTCACCTTCCAGCCTGCGCCGGTCAGAGACGCGTCGCTACCCAGGCGGGAGAAACCGGGCCTTGTCCCCTCGAGAATCACCGAGTTTCGGCTTGCCGCCGCCTCGTGGCCCGAGGACTTTGACCGTTCGCGGCTGTTTCATTGGTCAGGTCGGCGTCGCCGCGATGCTCCCGCCGGCCTTTCACGTTAGTCTAACCATCAACCTACGGACCCGCTTTACGGCGGGGCCATCGCGCTGGAAGGACGTCTCTTGGAGCAAGGCGGCCGGCCGGCGTTCATTGCCATGAGTTCAGTAATGCAAGACCTGCTCGCGCAGTCGTCCTTCGATAAGTTGAAGGAAGGCGCCATC
>CAINHV010000137.1 GCA_903848965.1 uncultured Opitutia bacterium
CCGGTGGTGCGGGCGACGTGGGCGAGGTGGCGATCCGCCACGCGGAGGCCGACGATGGCGTCCAGCGCCTCCCAGTGCCGTCGCCGCCGCGAAGCCAGGGCGTACCGGGCGAGGGCCCGGACGGGGAGTAACTGACCCTGGCAGCCGGGGACCTGAGCTTGATCCCAATGAGCGATCGTCACCGGGTGGCTCGATGCGAGGAGGCGGAGATGGCGATACAGCACCTTGGCTCCCGACGTGGAATCGGCCGGCAGAACGTCACCTGCATAAAGCACTTTCATGGTCTCGCGGAAGAAGACGCTGCCAGGCGCAGCAGCTGCTGCGCGGCGTCGACCACCCGGCTCGCTGGCAGATTGTGCAGGCAAAGGGGCGTGCGGTGGATGCAGCTCTTGCAACGATCGACATACGTTCCCTGGCGATCGGGAGAACACTCCAGCTCGAGCGACACGACCCGGACGTACGGGCCGCGGGGTGCGAAACGGGTGAGGCTGGTCGAACCGAAGACGGCGACCATTGGAGTCCCAGCTGCGGCAGCGAGATGACTGGGCCCAGAGTCTCCACCGACAAAAAGGCGGGCCCGGGCGAGAATGGCGGCGAGGGTGCGCAGCGGCAATTTTCCCGGCGCGCAAACCACTCGGGGACTTTCGAAAAATGACCGGGAGATCCAAGTTTCCTCCGAACCGCCGATGATGAGCCACGACAGACCGTCACTCTGGGTCAATTGCTCTGCCACGGCCACGAATCGTTCGATCGGCCATTGTTTGAGGACGGATCGGCCGCCGGTGGGATGCATCACCGCGAAGGGCTGCCCGGCAAAGTGCTGGCCAATGAAGGCGTCGGCGGCCGCCCGGTCCGCCGGAGTGGTCCAAATCTCAAGCTGGCGATCCGTGACGGTTCCGCCAAGGGCGGGGAGGAGAGCCAGGGCGTAGTCCGCCTCGTGTTCGATCGAGTTTACGGGAACCAGACGCTCGCAGTACGACCGATAGTAACGGCCATCGCGATTCGCCGGTACGCCCCAGTCTTCGAGGGCGGCGACGTACCCGAAGCCTGCGGCATAGCCGAAGTATTCTCCGCCGACGTAGTCAGGATCGCGCCGCGGCAAGAGAACGAGATCGAAAGGCTGCGCGAACTGGCGGAAAAACTGACGTCGGAGGATCATCCTGCGGAGGCGCGCGCTTCGGGCAGGGCCCCAGGGGAGGTCCGGTCCGGCGAAAGTTTCCACCGCGTCGACATGGGGGCACGCCGCGAGCAGTTCCCGCCCGACGGGTTTCACGACGATGGTGATGTGGGCCTGCGGCGCGCTGCGGCGCAGTTCCCGGAGGAAGGACGACGCCAGCACCAGATCGCCGATTTCATCCAATCGCACGACTAGGATGGACCGGACTTCGGAGAGCGCTGGGGCGGGTCGACGGCGCCGCCAGAGATGCCAGAGGGCCCGGTGCGGCAGCAGAAAATGGCCGGCCGTTTCGGAGGCCACCGCCAAACGCAACCGGTCGATCAGATTCAAGCGAGGTTGTCCTTTTCCTGAAACCAAGGCGCGAGCACCTCGCGATACCTTGCGAAGGTCCGTTCCCGCAGGGCCAGGAGCCGCTGAGATTCCGTCGCACGCTCCGCCGCCAGTCGTGCGGCATCAGCGAGGATGTCTGCTGCCCCCACCCGGCCGGCATAATGGATCGGCAAACCCACCGTTTTGACCATCAGGAGCCGGGTGTCGGTGCCAATACAAACGGATGGGACCCCGAGGCCGCCCAGCGCGACGCCCGCATGCAACCGATTGAAGATGCCGAAGGCAGCCTCCCGGCCCGCGGCAAAATACTCTGGCGGACTCAGCGGATGGATGCGGGGCAGGTCCGGCCAGAGTCGGGCGGCCTCCGCGAGTTCACTCTCCGAGTGGGCGAGGAGTGTGACCTTCCAATCGCGACGCAGCGCCCCGACCACCTCGCGCATGGTTTCTTCCCACGCCTTTGGATCAATGGGTTGGCCCCATATCGTGTGGGCACCACCGGGCATATAATTCACCAACACGCGGCGGGACGGCTGCGTCGGCTTCTCAAAAACCTGCCCGGCCAGCAGCGCGGGGCAGGCGATGACCTCCGGCACCGCTCCGAGCGACCCCAGCAGTTTGGCGGCGAGCGGGTCGCGCACCGTAGTTAGCGTGGCCGCTGCGAGCATCAGACGTGCGAATTCCTCGTCCTGGTTGCCAAGCAGCGTCTCCGGTTGGTGCTCCCACGGGTAGCACGAGCCGCCGCCGAGGTTGAGCAGGGGAATTTTGACGCTGAGGCGGGCGAGCACGTCCCGCCAGACTGGTTCCGCCCATTCGCTGCGATGGCATTGGATCCAGAGAATAGGAGTGCCGCATTGAATCAACAGGTCGCAGTATTCAAACCGTGTCGGTCCGAGGGTCTGTAACAGCCGCCGGGCCAGCGCGCGGGATTTGATCCGACCGAAGGGCAGCTCTGGGATCGCCGCGACTGCTGCGCGCATCGGGTGCCACGGCGGATAGATGGATTCGGGCCGGTGCTTGTTGACCGCCACGGTCTCCAGCGCGGAGCGCCGGGGATACGAATGGATGACGCCGAGCAGGCCTTCGCGGATGAAGTCGTCGCCGATATTCGTGCCAATGGTGGTGAGGAGACCCAGTTTCATCGAAATCACTCAAAGTGGACATGGCCGGCCGTACGCGCCCAGAGCAGCGTGTCCCGGATGCCATTCCGCAGAGTCCATGCCGGCCGCCAACCGAGCGCGCGGCTGCTTGCCTCCATCGAGAAAGCCCGATGGGGACGGGCTGCCGCCGGGGCCATATGATAGGCGACGCTGTCGAAGGGAACCATGCCAACGCGAGCGCGGCTCACGTGCTGAGCGATCCACCGACGGTCAAACCAGGACAGCACTGGCCGGCGTGGTGGGGTGCCGGTGATGTCGGCTGTGATTTCGAAAATTTCGCCGACAGTGGCCGCAGGACCGACGAGATTGAAAACGCCGGTTTGGCGCCCGAGGGCTGCGGCGATCAATCCGTCCGTGACATCGGCGTTGTGAACCGGGCTGATATAGCGGTCGTCGAACGCTGCGCGCCACTCGTGCAGGCGGCTTCGCGACAGCAGGGCATGGGCGAACTCGACGACAAAATTGAAGCTGCCGGGGCCGTACACATTGCCAATGCGCAGGGAACAGGCGGGTATGCCGTCGTGGGTGAGAGCGAGGGCGGGTTGCTCGGCAGCGAGCTTGCTTTCACCGTAGGCGCTAATCGGCGGTCCGAGGCGGCTGGTCTCAGCGGGGACCTCGGGCAGGGCGAACGAGCCGGCTGCCTCGATGCTGCTCGCATGGATGAAACGCCGGGCGCTGGTCTGGCGTGCAAAGCGGGCCATGCGACCGGTGCCGCCGGCGTTGGTCGCGAAGAGCGTCTCGCGCGATCCGAAATAGTCGAGCGAGGCGGCGAGGTGGAAGATGGTGTCGTAACTCTCCCGGTGGGCGTCGAGCGCAGTAGCCGTCTCAGGCGAGTCGAGGTCTCCGCGGAAAAAATCGACCTTCGAACCCTCGGGTAGCCGGACCTTGCCGGGATCCCTGGTCAGCAGTGTCACACTCCAGCCGTCGGACAGCAGACGACGGAGGAAATGGCGGCCGACGACGCCGGTGCCCCCAGTGACGAAACATTTCATGTCGGTATAGCCGCTGCGGCGGTACAGGTTCGGACGATGACCGGATGTTTCCCGCGCGGCGTGCGGGGAATTTCGGCCACCAACTCAATGGTAAGGGAAACGTCCGCACCGAGCTTGGCGGCAATCAACGCCGCGATGACTTCCTTGTCAGCGGGGTCAAACTCAGCGAGCGGGACGATTCGCAAGGTCACGAATCCGGGGTGATGCTGGATGAACTGATGGGCGAGCACGCGCGAAAATTCCGTGCCGTGAAAATTCAGTGCGGAGAGAGGAATCACCCGTCCGTTGGCGCCGATCAGGAAATCCTGCCTGCGTCCCTCGATCTGGCTGATGATTGGGTGCGGTCGGTGGCAGTGCGGGCAGGGCTCGCCGAGTGTGGCGTTATCACCCGTGCGAAAACGGATAAAGGGCGTGGCGCGATTCAAGAAACCGGTGAGCACGATCTCCCCTTTGCCTCCAGGGTCGCGTACCGGCCGGCCCGAATCATCGATAACCTCGACTACGCCGGTTTGAGGAAGGAAATGATACGTGTCGGCGTGCTCGCACCCACAGGCAAAGCCGGCCAGCTCCGACATGCCGTACCAGCAGAACACCCGGCAGCCGAAGAAATGTTCTAGTTCCGTTCGTTGGTCCGGTTGCAAGACCTCCGAGGCTAGAATCAGCGCGCGCAGCCGGGTAAACGGGCGGCGGCGACCCAGCAAGCGTGCAAGAACGCTCGCCGTGGAAGGAAAGCCCACCAGAAACTCCGGATCCAACTGTGCTAGTTTCCTTTGCCAGAACGGGACGGCATCAGGGGTGAGGTGGGAAATGGAAAGGTAGTGTCGGCCGGAGCCATAGTCGGGAAGTTCGCCAAGCGGCACAGCGAGCGACGCCGTCAAATCGAGGGTAGGCGCTCCTGCTCGGTATCCCACGCGTTCCCACATGGCATGGCGGCAGGCGTCAAAGATTCCGTCGTAGGCATCTCGCTCCGCCGCGAAGACGGTGGGCAGACCAGTGGTGCCGCCGGAAGTGATCGTCTGCAGCTGTTCTGCGGGCAAATCGTCGGAGACGAAGCTCTGGCTGTCGCGGCGCAGCTCGTCCTTGGTCAGGAAGGGCAGATGGGCAATTTCTTCCAGCGATCGAAAGGGCGCGGAAGGCAAGGAAGCGAGTTTCCGCGCATGACCGGGGACATGAACGCGGGCGCGAATGAGGAGATCATTCAGAGCGCACAGTTGATAACGGTCGAGTTCGTCACGGGTCCATGAGTCGGACTTGCGAAGAAAGCGCAGGGTATCGCGATAAGCGCGTTCGCGCCGCGAAGATCCCGGACGGAGCGGCCGGGGCAGCTGGCGACCGAGAAAGCGAATGGCGCCGGTAATGTTCATGGAGCGGGGGGCGCCGGCAGTCCCCA
>CAINHV010000138.1 GCA_903848965.1 uncultured Opitutia bacterium
GGCGGCTTCGCCGCCGCCTAGAAAGGGAGGCGTGCCTCCTTCCGCCGGGATGGCTCAACGTTCGTTCCCGGCCGGGACACCGGCACTCCATTGAAGGATTCGTGCCACCGCCTCAGCGGCCCCAATCGAAAATCGAGAATCCAAAATCGAAAATTCCTCTAGCCTCGCCAGGTGAACGCATGGCACAGCGCGACGCCCGCGGCATCGGCCTCGTCCAGCGCGAGGGTTCGTCCATGACCGAGCAGCGCCATCACGGTCCGCGCCATCTGCTCCTTGCTCGCCCGGCCAGCGCCGACGACGGCCTGTTTCACCCGTAGCGGCGCATACTCGAAGATCGGCCGTTCCTGCAGCGCCGCGGCCGCGATGGCCGCTCCGCGCGCCGCCCCCAGAATCTGCGCGGTCTGGAAATTCTGCACGAAGATCGTCTGCTCCAGCGCCACGTGCCGGACCTCCCGGCCCTCCAGGAAGGCCGTCACTGCCCGATGAATCTCCGCCAGCGCCACCGGCATCGGATGCTTCGCGGGCACCCGCACGGTCTGACAACGCAGGAGGACCGGCTGCCGTCCGGGCGTGAATTCGACCAGGGCCAGTCCCGTCCCGCGCAGCGAAGGATCGATTCCGAGCACGAGCCCGACAAACGGCACGCGCAGCGGCGGCGCGAGGGCGGCTCCGGACGCGGAACGCGGCGTCGGCGTCGCCGCGGGCATCGGCTTTCCGGCGAGCTTCGCCGCCCACATTTGCCTGACCGACATTCGTGCCATGATCGTTTTTGTCCGCGCCGCCCGCTTAGAACAAGAGTTTCGCCCCCGCCAGGGCGCCGAGGACCAGCACCACGTTCTCAAACACCTTCTGATCGATCTTCATCAGGATCTTCCGCCCCACCAGCGCACCGGTGAACACCGGGAGTGCCAGCAGGAGATTCATCTTGAAGCTGTCCACCGTGATCAGATCGAGGCTCACCATGAACGGGACCTTGAAGAGATTCATCACGAGGAAGAACACCGCACCCGTGCCGACATAGTCCATTTTTGGCAGCCGCATCGCGAGCAGGTAAATCGCCATCAGCGGGCCGGCGGCATTGGCGATCAGCGTCGTGAAGCCCGCGAGCACGCCAATCGTGGGCGCGAACCACATGCCATGCTCGGTTTCGTGCCCCGCCGCGCCACGCCGGCGAACCACGTGCAGCGCAATCAGGCTCAGCACGATCCCGCCGATCATCCGCTGCGCCTCGCGATCCGTGACGCGGCCCAGCGTGTAGTAGCCAATCACCACACCGGCCGCGGTCCAGGGCAGCAGGCGCCAGATGTGCCGCCACTTGGCGTGTTGGCGGTAATACAGCGCTGCCACCAAATCGCCGAAACACAGCAGCGGCAGCACCAATCCCGTCGCCTGCCGGGCCGGCATGATCTGGGCAAAGATCACGACCGACAGCATGCCGAGTCCGCCGATCCCGGTCTTCGAGATCCCAATCAGGAGGGCGGCGACCACTGCGAGGACCCATTCCCAGCCGGAGAAATTCACGGGCCTGCCTCCAACCGGGGCAGCCGCTCGGTCACCGCGCCATCCGCGATCTCGAAGACCTGCCAGGTGCCGAGTTCCGCGTCGGGCAGTTGCGTGCCGGTCGCGATGATCTGCGATTCGGGATCGAGCGCCGTCCAGAACCGGCGGCGACGCACAGGATCCAGTTCGCCGAGCACGTCATCGGCCAGCAGGACCGGGCGCACCCCGCTCTTCTCCTGGTACCACGCCGCCTGTGCGAGTCGCAGCGCCAGCACGAGGGACCGTTGCTGGCCCTCGGAGGCAAAGTCACGCGCGGCGGTGTGCTTCACGGAAAAATGGAAATCATCCCGATGCGGGCCGACCAGGGTCGTGCGAAACTGCAGGTCGCGCGCGCGGCCGGATACCAGCCGGGCGAGCAGCGAGTCGGCCGACGGATCGACGAAGTTCGGATCGTAGGTGAGCCCGGCCGGCTCCGCCTCGTCGCACAGGCGCGCGTAGAACGTGGTCATCGCCCCGCCTAGCCGCCGCAGGCCTTCCGCCCGCGCCGCGATCAACTCCACCGCCGCCGGCGCGAGCGTCTGCTCAAACGCGAGCAACTCGCCGTCAGCCGCGCGGCCGGACTTGAGCAACGCATTCCGCGACGCCAGCGCGCGGGTGTAAGTCTGCAGGACCCGCAGGTAGGAGGGATCGACCGTGGCGAGCGTCAGATCGAGCCACCGCCGACGGCCCGCCGGCGAGCCACGCACGAGTTGCAGATCCTGCGACGAGAACACCACGGTCGGAAACCGGCCCAGGTAATCCGCGAGGCGGGTGATTCGCTCCTGATCGCACCAGACCTCCTTGCCCTCGTGCCGCAATTGGAGGGTGACATGCGTTTCCTTCATCCGCTCGTGATCGACGATGAAGGCGATGCCGGCGGTCTGCTGGCCATGGCCGACGACGAGCCGGTTGTCCGAGGTCCGGAACGATCGCAGCGCCGTGATGAAGCCGGCGGCCTCGAGGAGACTGGTCTTGCCCTGCCCATTCCCGCCGACGAGGAACTGCTGCCGCCCCGAGAACTCGAACGCAGCGAAGCCCACGTTGCGAAAGTGCCGGAGAGAAAGGGTGCGCAGCCGCATCGGAAAAAGTAGTGGTTAGCCAGTGGCGGGTAGCGAGCCTGGTTTTGGCGCCGAAATCTCCTCGCCACCCCGTCGGCGCTGCCCGCTACTTTCCCGCATGACCTTCGACGCCTCGCTCGCCGCAACCCTGCGCACCTTGCAGGCGCTGCCCTCGATTCGTCCCGCCATCGACCGGGCCGGCGATCTGATCCTGGCGACGCTGCAGCGCGGCGGACGGCTGCTGATCGCGGGCAACGGTGGCAGTGCCGCGGAGGCCGGTCACTTCGCGACGGAACTCGTCGGCCGCTACGCGAAGACGCGCCAGCCGCTGCCCGCGATCGCGCTCAGCGCGGACGGCTCGCTGCTAACCTGCATCGGCAATGACTTCGGCTTCGAGCAGATCTTCGCGCGCCAGATCGCGGGGCTGGGCCGGCCCGGCGACCTCGTCGTCGTGTTTTCCTCCAGCGGCCATTCGGGCAACATCGTCGCCGCGCTGCACGAGGCCCGGAGGACCGGCCTGGAGAGCCTCGCGTTCCTCGGCCGCGGCGGTGGCGCCGCGCAGGGCCTTGCCACCTGCGACGTAATCGTCCCCCGGCTCGAGTGGCGCCGCGGCGCAGGAGGCGCACCTGTTCCTGATTCATCATTTCTGCGAACGGATCGACGCGGCCTTCGCGACCGCGTAGGCGCCGGCGCGCGCGGATCGCGGCGGGGCGCATCCTCACCCACGGACTTTCCCTCTACGGCGCGCCGCCACGGGCGGCCCGGCCCTCCGATCCGACCGGTGACGAACTGGCTGCGATTCGCGGTCACCTGAAGAAATTCCAAACGCTCTTCGCGCTCGATAGCGCCAGCGCGGTGGCGCTGCGCTGAGAATTCGCCCGCGTCGCACGGAGCCGCCGGATCCAGATCCCTCCGATTAATGGTTTGGTCGTGGCACGGGTCTCCGACCCGTGTAGCGCGGGCGGCGAACATTGACGCGGTTTCCAGAACGTATCGGCCACTCGCTCACGCTCGCAGCCACGCTCCAGCTTCCTGGCTTCGTGGCTTCAGGCTCAGCTTGACTGAGCGCTCTCTCGATCTCGAGTCCCTGGAGGGCCGAGCTCCGTCGAGGCCTCTGCTGAATACTCCGAAAGTAGCCTCGGCGGAGCTCGGCCCTCCACTTGGGTTGCCGCTGCGCCCTCCGCAGTTAACCTCCACGCGCTGGGCGCTCGTGGCTACGGACGGGTGAAAAAATGGCCTTCTTCGCGGCTTCGCGACTTCGCGTGAGCCGCCCGCCTCGCTCACTGAAACTATCCGGCTGCCCTACATCCCCCAGCCGGGACGGTAGGTTCGCGCGAGGAGCGCGTTGGCCGAGGGCGCATTCGTGATCCGAAGGTTGGCGGCATCCCAGTCGAGCGGGGTGCCCGTGCGGTAAGCCAGCGAGCCTAGCATGATCGTCTCCGAGATCGCGCTCGCGTAGCCGAAATTACAACCGGTCCTGCTTCCCGTCTTGCACGCGTTCACCCACTCCAGCCGGTGGCCGATCTCCGCCAGCCCGCGACCGGGCAGCTGTGCCCGATACGCCGCGATCGCCGCGGGTCCCCGGCTGAGTTCCAATCCGACCGACGGCGGGATGCTGGGCTTCGGCGGCACGAATTTGGCGAACTTCGGCTCCGGCCAGAGCATCCACTGATCGTAATTCACGAGCAGCATGCCCTCGGTGCCAACGAACACGCCCCAGGCCCAGTCGGGAAATTTGTTCTCCGCGAAAATCCGCGGCGGCTGGCTGCCATGCGTCCACGTCAGGGTGACCGGCGGCAGGGATCCCCGGGCAGGGAACTTGTATTCCACGTGCAGCTGGGCCGGGGTCGTGTCGGGGTGCGGCGGCGGCCCTTCCGCCCGAATCGAGGTCGGATGGCGGAGTTCCAGCGCCCAGAAGGCCAGATTGAAGAAGTGGCCGCCCATGTTACCGAGATTCCCGTTGCCGAATTCCCACCAGCGCTGCCAGTTTCCGCCGCTGCCGCGCGAGTAAATCGGGTGGTACGGCCGGTAGGGGGTCGACCCGAGGTACTCGTCCCAGTGCAGACCGGCGGGTACGGGATGCGTGTCGGTCGGCCGCTCACTCGGAGGGATGCCGGCGCCGCGGGGCCAGATATGGCATTCCTGCACGGCGCCGATGGCTCCGCCGCGGAGCAGTTCGACAATCCGCCGATAATTTTCCGAGGCGTTGATCTGCATGCCGAGCTGGGTCGCGACGCCTTTTTCGGCGGCTAACTTCGACATCAGGCGGGCCTCCATGACCGAATGGGCTCCCGGCTTCTCACAGTAAACGTGTTTGCCGCGCCGCATCGCCGCGATGCTGATCGGGGCGTGGAGATGGTCGGGCGTGCTGACGACCACGGCGTCAATCTGGTCGTCCATTTCCGCGAGCATCACGCGATAGTCGAAATAACGCTTGGCCTTGGGGTAACGCGCGAAAATGTCGCCCGGGGGATTACGCCGGCCCGGGACCGAGGTGGACGTCGTCCGATCGTCGACGTCGCAGAGCGCGACGATTTCCTCGCCCGACATCACGGGGTTCGTCGCTGGCTTAATCAGCATGTTGGTGGGGAGGAACTCGACGTTCTCGCCCGCAAAGTGCGCCAGATTCCACGCGCCCATGCCGCCGATGCCGACGGAGGCGATCCGAAGTTTCT
This sequence comes from uncultured Opitutia bacterium, assembly GCA_903848965.1. Lineage (GTDB taxonomy): Bacteria > Verrucomicrobiota > Verrucomicrobiia > Opitutales > Opitutaceae > ER46. The sequence continues at coordinate 5,273 of CAINHV010000138.1, forward strand.
CGTTCGCCTGATAGGTGCGGGCCGAACGCGCGTCCTTGAGGATTAAGAACCCTGCCGCCCCACCCATCGCACCGAGAAAACGCCGCCGATTCCAGTGCTGCGTAATTTTGCTCATGCGCAACAGAACTCCGTCCTGCTTTCGTGATCAAGGCTAACTTGGGGCAGCTGTGCACTCCTCTTCGCGGCCCATCCTTCGCTCGCGGGCGCTCATGGCCACCGCCGAATTGAAACCGGAAGATCGGGAAGAGGGGAAATAATTTCCGTTTTCTCCGCGACTTCGCAGCTCCGTGTGAAGCAACGGCGGACCCGCGGGCCGAGGCGGCGCGTGCAATCGGTTCTTGCGGCGGCGCCCGCGGCGCGTTCGCTGTCTCCCTTCCATGAGCACCACCGCCCCCGCCAACGAACAAGCCGTGATCAAGACCGCCTACGGCGACATGACGATTGCCTTCTGGCCCGACGTCGCGCCCAAGACCGTCGCCAATTTCAAGAAGCTCGCCCGCGAGGGTTTCTACGACAAGACCGCCTTTCACCGCATCATGACCGGTTTCATGATCCAGGGCGGCTGCCCCAACACCAAGCCGGGGGAGAAGGGCATGCCGGGCACCGGCGACCCTGGTTACAAGGTGAAGGCCGAGTTCAACGCCAAGGCGCACGTTCGCGGCGTCATCTCGATGGCCCGCTCCTCCCATCCGGACTCCGCCGGGAGCCAGTTCTTCATCTGCCACGGCGACGCGCGCTTCCTCGACAACCAATACACTGCGTTTGGCCAGTTGGTCGCGGGTGACGACGTGCTGCAACGGATCGGCAGCGTCCCCACCAAGAGCGGCGGCGGCGGCGAAAAGAGCACGCCCATCGATCGCGTCGAGGTCGAAAGCGTCACGATCGTCGCGGCGGCGTAAACTTCGCGGATTGGGTTGGGCCGCCCGGCCGCCGCGGCGCGCGGCTCAACCCGGTTTCATTTGTGGCGGGCCGAGCTCCGCCAAGGCCGCGCGGAATCGAATTTGGTGGCTGCGAGCGTGAGCGAGTGGCGGCCTCGCCGGAGCTCGGCCCTCCAGCCCTCGGGCATGGCAGTCGTCCCCGTAGCGCCGGTCTCCGACCGGCGGACGTCAGATCGTTACCCGCAACGCCTTTCGCCGGTCGAAGACGCGGCGCTAGCTCGGAGCCAGGAGCATCCTCGCTGCCGGCGAGTTACGGCCCGCCACTCCACTTGAACACAGTCGTCGTGAGCGGTGGCAGCGTCACCACGAGCGACTGGCTGAAACCGTCGCGCTCGACGTCCTCGGTGTTACGGCCGCCGTCGTTGCCGAGGCCGGTGCCGCCGTAGTATTCGGAATTCGTGTTTACGACCTCGCGCCAGAATCCGCGCCGCGGCACACCGATCCGGTAGTCGCGCGTCGCCCCGCCAAAGTGGCCAACGACGGCGAAGAGCGTCTGCTCCGTCGCATCGCTGCGCGCGTAGGCAATCAGGTTGGCGTCGGCGTCGTGGCAGGAGAGCCAGCGGAATCCCTGGGGATTGTAGTCGTTCCGACCCAGCACCGGTTCGCTCGCGTAGAGCCGGTTGAGATCGCGCACCAGCAGTCTCACGCCCTCGTGATCCAAGTACTGGCAGAGGTGCCAGTCGAGGCTCTGGTCATGCGCCCACTCGCGAGACTGCGCGAACTCGCCGCCCATGAAGAGGAGCTTCTTGCCCGGCCACATCCACATGTGCGTGTAAAGCGAGCGCAGGTTGGCGGCCTTCTCGGCGATGTGCCACGCGCCCATCTTGAACAGCATCGAGGCCTTCCCGTGGACGACCTCGTCGTGGGACAGCACCGTGACGAAGTTCTCGGCGTACTGGTACAGCATGCCGAAGGTGAGATCGTTGTGGTGATGCCGCCGGACGATCGGCTCCTTCGTAAAATACCGGAGGGTGTCATTCATCCACCCCATGTTCCATTTGTAGTCGAAGCCCAACCCGCCGTCCTTGGTTGGCTTGGTCACGCCCGCGAACGACGTACTCTCCTCGGCGATCATCATGCCGCCCGGATGGTAACGGTGGACGAGATCGTTCACCTGCCGGAGAAAGGCGATGGCCTCGAGATTTTCGCGCCCGCCGAATTGGTTGGGCACCCATTGCCCTGGCTGCCGGGAATAATCGAGATAGAGCATCGACGCGACCGCATCCACCCGCAGGCCGTCGAGATGGTAGCGGTCGAACCACGCCAGCGCGTTGGCGATCAGGAAGCAGCGGACCTCGTTGCGGCCGTAGTTGAAGATGAGCGTGCCCCAATCCATGTGCGCGCCCTGCCGCGGATCCGCGTGCTCGTAGAGATGCGTCCCGTCGAATTCCGCCAGCGCGAAGCTGTCGCGCGGAAAGTGCGCGGGGACCCAGTCGAGAATGACGCCCAGCCCGCGGCCGTGCAGGTAGTCGACGAACCAGGCGAAGTCCGCGGGCGTGCCGAAGCGGTGGGTCGGGGCGAAGAAGCCCGTCACTTGATAACCCCAGGATCCGTCGAAGGGATGCTCCGCGATCGGGAGCACCTCGATGTGGGTGAATCCCATCTCGATCGCGTAATCGGCGAGCTGCACCGCCAGCTCCCGGTACGTCAGGACGCGATTCGCATCCTCGGGCATCCGCTTCCACGAGCCGAGATGCACCTCGTAGATCGACATCGGCCGATCGAGCTGGTGCGCCTCAGCCTTCCGCCGCTGCATCCAGGCGTCATCCGTCCACCGAAATTTCCGGGTGTCGCAGATAATCGCCGCGTTGTTGGGCGGGCCCTCGAAGTAGGTGCCGTAGGGATCGGTCTTGAGGTGCAGGTTCCCGCGCTGGTCGCAAACCTCGAACTTGTAGAGTTCACCCTCGCCCAGTCCGGGAATGAACAACTCCCACACGCCGGAATCCCCCAGCGAGCGCATCGGATGAAAGCGCCCGTCCCAATGATTGAAGTTTCCGACCACCGACACGCGGGCCGCAGAGGGCGCCCAGACGGCAAACGATACTCCGCTCACCCCACCGAGGTCGCGCAGATGGCTGCCGAGCTTCTCGTAAACCCGGTGCTCGTTGCCCTCGTTGAACAGATATAGATCCTGCGGCCCCAGAGTGGGCAGGAAACAATAGGGATCGAAAAACTGCCGTACCTCCCCGCCTGCATAGGACGCCCGCAACTGGTAGCGAAACACGCCGGGCCGCTTCGCGATGAAGACTTCGAACAGCCCGCCCGGCGCGACCAGCTTCATCGGATGCGCCACCGGCGGCTGCACTCCCAGGTCGAGCACCTCGCAGGCCGTCGCACCCCGCAGGAGACACCGGGCCACGACGCCCTTGCTGCTCCGGTGGGTGAGAGGATGCATCCCCAGCACGGAATGGGGCGACGCATGTCGCGCCTCGAGCAATGCGTTGAGATCGGTCTTCGAAATTATCACACGAAAAAGTTCGAGTCGGGTGACGGTGTGGCACCCCTGCCGCGGCGTCTAGCCTGCATTCCGGATCTTTTTCGATCCGCGGGTTCCCTCCGAAGCAGATTTCACAAACACACC
>CAINHV010000139.1 GCA_903848965.1 uncultured Opitutia bacterium
ATCGGCACCGGCGTCATGGGGCGCAGCATGGCCGGCCACCTCCAAAAGGCCGGCCATACGCTCCATGTCTACAACCGCACGAAGGAAAAGGCCGCGGCCCTGATCGAGGCCGGTGCAACGTGGCATGACACCGCCGGCAGTGCGGCCGCGGCGGCCGATGCGGTGATCACGATCGTGGGATTTCCGGCCGACGTGGAAGCGACCTACCTCGGCGCGGGCGGAGTCGTCGAGCGCGCCAAGCCTGGCACGCTCCTGATCGACATGACAACCTCGAGCCCGGCCCTCGCGGTCAAGATTGCCGCGGCGGCCAAGGCGCGTGGCCAGAGCGCCCTCGATGCGCCGGTCTCCGGCGGCGATCTCGGGGCCAAGGAGGCCCGGCTCGTGATCATGGTCGGCGGCGAGTCCGACGCATTTGCCCGGGCGAAGCCGCTCTTTGAGGTCATGGGCAAGAACATCGCTCTGCATGGCGGCCCCGGCTCCGGTCAGTATTGCAAGATGGCGAACCAGATCGCGGTGGCGGTCGGCATGGTGTCCTGGTGCGAGGCGCTGGCCTATGCCAAGAAGGCCGGCCTCGATCCCGCGGCGGTGCACGGCAGCATCAGCGGCGGAGCGGCCGGCGGCTGGGCGATGACCAATCTCGCGCCGCGCGCGCTCGCGGAAAACTACGCGCCCGGCTTCTACGTGAAGCACATTTTGAAGGATATGCGGATCGCGCTCGATAGCGCCGCGGAGATGAAACTCGATTTGCCCGGACTCACCTGCGCCAAGAAGCTCTACGACCAGGTCGCGGCCCGCGGCTGGGAGGATTGCGGCACGCAGGCGTTGTACCGGCTGTATACCTCGCTCTGAGGGGGTTTCGCGACCGGTTGAGCGTTGAGAGATTCCAACCCGACCTCGATTAATAGCCGCTCGTTTCTTCGGCGTTCCGACTCTCAACTCCCCGCTCCCGACTTTCAGCCACCAACCCTCAACTCTCAGCGCTCAACTCCCTTCCCCATGAAACCAAACGGTACCTTCCGCTCCCGTGTTCTCGCCCGCGAATGGGTGATGGGCACCTTCCTCAATCTCGGTTCGCCGATCTCGGTCGAGATCGCCGGACTCGCCGGCTTCGACTGGCTGCTGATCGATCATGAGCACGGTCCCGGTGGCGAGGATACGCTCTTGCATCAGCTGCAGGCGGTCGGTGGCACCCCCGCGGTGCCGATCGTCCGGATCGCGGCCAACGAGACGCCCCGGTTCAAGCGCGCCCTGGACATGGGAGCCCATGGCGTGATGGTGCCGTGGGTCAGCACTGCCGCCGAGGCGAAGGCCGCAGTGCAGGCGATGCGTTACCCGCCGCTCGGGCTCCGCGGGGTGGCGAAGTTCAACCGGTCCGCCGGCTTCGGCGGCGATTTCGAAGAATACTACAAGCACGCGCACGAGTGGCTCGTGACCGTGGTGCAGATTGAGACGCCCGACGCGGTGGCCAACATCGAGGAGATCGCCGCCGTCGACGGGGCCGATGTGCTCTTCGTTGGCCCGACCGACCTCACGTACAACATGGGGATCCGCGATCAGTTCGATCACGCCGACTTCAAGGCCGCGCTGAAGAAGGTGAGCGATGCCGCGAAGAAGCATGGCAAGGCCGCCGGCATTCTCGTCCACAATCCCGCCCTCGTCCCGATGTGCCGCGAACTCGGCTACACGTTCATGGCCCTCGGTTCCGACGGTGGCGCGGTGCGATCGGGCCTCCTGTCGATCGTCCAGTCGCTCAAGGGCAAGTAACGGGTCCGCCCTGCGGTCGGACCCAGGCTGAAGTGCGGCGCCGCGCCGCACTTCAGGCCCGCCCGGGCCGCGAGAGCGGTTGGCGCTCCGAATTGTGTTTGAGTGCGGAGACGACCGTCGGAAGTGCGGCCTTTGGCGCCGCTTTGGAATCAAACAACCCGCCATCTTATGAAGATCACCGAAATGCACATCACGCCGATCGCCCTCAGCGATCCGCCGCTCCTCAACTCGGTCGGCCTGCATCAGCCCTACGTGCTGCGCACGATTGTCGAGTTGAAGACCGACACCGGCGTGACCGGTCTCGCCGAGGTCCCGGGCAGCGTCGCGATCGATCAGGCGCTGGCCGCCGTGCGCGACACGGTGGTGGGCGCCGACCCGCTTAACTGGCACCGGCTCCGCGCGAAACTCACGGAACGCTGGTCGCCGGAAACTTCGGCCGAGCGCGGCGACATGCCGTGGGACAGTCGGACGCGCGTCCAAGTATATAGTGCGCTCGACGTGGCATGTCTGGATATTGCGGGCAAGGCGTTTGGGGTGCCAGTGGCCACGCTGCTCGGTGGCATCGTGCGGGAGCGGGTGCCATACTCTGCCTATCTTTTCTACAAGTATGAAGGCGCCGGTGGCGCCCTCGGCGAGGGCACCGATCCGAACGCGACCGGCTGGGACGCGGCGCGGCAGAAGGCCGCGCTGGATCCAGCGGGCATTGTCGAGCAGGCGCACGCGATGGTGAAGGAATACGGCTTCGAGTCGATCAAGCTGAAGGGCGGCGTCTTCGAGCCGGCGCAGGAAGTCGCGGCGATGAAGGCGCTGTTCGCGGCGTTCGGTCCCAAGGTGCCGCTGCGTTTTGATCCGAATGGAGTCTGGACCGTGGAAACCTCGATCAAGCATGGCCGCGAGATGGACGGCATCCTGGAGTACCTTGAGGATCCCTGCCGGACCCAGAAGGGGATGGCCGAGGTGCGGAAGGCGGTGACGATGCCGCTCGCAACGAACATGTGCACGACGTCGTTCGACGATTTGCCCGGCAGCGCGCAGACGGGATCGGAGGACATCATCCTCACCGATCACCATTTCTGGGGCGGCTTGCGGGCGTCGATGGAACTGGCGTCGCATTGCCGTCACTTTGGACGGGGCGTCTCGATGCACTCGAACAACCACGCGGGCATCTCGCTTGCCGCCATGACGCATCTCGGGGCCGCGATGCCGAACCTGACCTACGCCCTCGATACCCATTATCCCTGGCAGTACGAGGAGATCGTCGTCGGCGGCCGGATGAAGATTGAGGGCGGTTGCGTCACGTTGCCCAAGGA
>CAINHV010000140.1 GCA_903848965.1 uncultured Opitutia bacterium
AAGTGGCACGGGTCTCCTGACCCGTGAAGACCGTAGGCTGGTCGGATCCGTTTTCATGGGTCGGGAGACCCATGCCACTCAACCCAGAACCCGGAACCAAGAACCCAGAACTCAGGACTCAGGACCCAAAACTCAGAACAATCCACTCCAGGACTCCCGTCACACCGCCGCCAGCAGCGCCTTTTCCATCACCGCAAACGGCGGCTTCTGTCCCGTGAATAGTTCGAATTGGAAGAGCGCCTGATGGATCAGCATCCGGTAGCCGGGAATGACCGTGCACCCTCGCTCTCTGGCCCGGCGGAGCAATGTCGTCTCGGTAGGCACGAACACCGCATCCAGGACCACGACTCCCGGCTTAATCGCCCCCGCCTCGACCGGTGCCGCCTCCGTGCCAAATCCGATCGAGGTGGCATTCACGAGCACATCGTAGTCGTTCCGCGTCCCCAATTCCTGTAATCCGCCCCCGTAGTTTACACCGAAATCCGCCGCCAGTTTACCGCCCTTCACCGCGTCGCGGTTCAGCACCGTGACCCGGGCGCCATTTTGCCTCAGACCGTAAACGATCCCCCGGGCGGCTCCTCCAGCCCCCAGGACCACTGCGTTCTTTCCCGACAGCGTCGTCACTTCCTTCAACGCCTCCATCGCGCCGACCCAGTCGGAATTGTAGCCGGTCAGAACGCCATCGCGGTTGGCCACGGTGTTGACCGCGCCGATCTCTCGCGCGACCGCGTCCACCTGATCCAGATACGCCATCACCGCCTGCTTGTGCGGCATCGAGACCGTCGTGCCCACGAGCTTCAGGCCGCGCACGGCCGCTATTCCGCCGGCAATGTCATCGGTCGTGATCGGCAGAAAAATGAAGTTCAGTCCCAGCGCCGCGAACCCGGCGTTGTGCATCGCTGGTCCGAGATTGTTCTGCTTCGCCGCCAGTGACGTGATGAGGCGGGTCTCCTTCGTAATCGGCATCTTGGTCTCAAGCTGGACAGCAGCCGCCTGCCCCGGGCAAGTCCCAACCCAGACTCGCCGCGGGAAATGATTCCGGCAAGGGTTGCGGCTCGCTCCGTGGAATCGAATGGGTTTCATGTCCCGACGGCCACGACCACCCCGTCTTCGCCCCATGAACCACGTCCCCTCCGCCCTGCCCCTGATGAAAACCCTCCCGCTCGTCCTCCTTGCCCTGATCCTTCTGCCATCGCCCAGCCCCGCCGCCGAACTCCCTCCGCCACCCTCCACGGTGCTGCATGTCGAGCACGCCAAAATGGAAGAGGCCTTCGGCAAGGGCATGTCGCTCGCCCAGAACAGCAGTTACAAGATTTCCACCAGCCGGCGCACCGGCCCGGGCATCGTCGAGGTTCACGATCGCGACACCGATATCTTCTACGTGCTCGATGGGTCCGCCACCTTCGTGACCGGCGGCAACGTCGTGGAGCCGAAGCCCTCCGGGCCCGCCGAAGTTCGCGGCCGGGAGATCACGGGGGGTGAATCGCGTCAATTAGCCAAGGGCGACATGATGGTCGTTCCGAGCGGCGTGCCCCACTGGTTCAAGCAGGTCAACGGGACGTTCGTTTACCTCGTAATCAAGATCACCCGGTAACTCGCCCGCTGCGGCGCCCTCGCTTACCCGCCTCCATTCTCCCGTCATGCTCTTCCGTACCTGTCTTGTCTTCCTCGTGTTCGCCACCGCCTGCGCCGCGGCCGAGACCCACGCCTTGTTCGTCCAGCACTGCGCCATCTGCCACGGCAGCGAGGCCGGCGGCACCGATCGCGGCCCGTCGCTGCTCGACAATCGCAGGCTCCGCGCCCGGTCCGGGGAGGACATTGCCAACATCATCCGCAAGGGCACGGCGGGCGGCATGCCGGGAATCCCGATGGCGGACGAATCCGTTGGGGCCATCGCCAGCTACGTCCGCACGCTCAACGCCACCGCCCACGAATCGAATCTTCCCGGTGATCTCGCGGCCGGCGAGTCCTTCTTCTTCGGCCGCGGCCAGTGCGCGTCGTGCCACCTCGCCGCCGGCCGCGGCTCGGCCACCGGCCCCGATCTTTCCCGGATCGGACGCGAACTCACCGTTGCCGAGCTGACCCAGTCGCTCGCCGATCCGGCGGCGCGCCTCACGCCCGGCTATGGTCGGGTCACCGTCCAACTCAAGTCCGGTGGAGAACTCCAGGGCTATGCCCGGAACCGCGGCAGCCACGATCTGCAGCTCCAGACCTTGGACGGAAAATTCCATTTCCTCACCGAGTCCGATTACACCCGGCTCACGTTTGACGCGGGCTCTGCGATGCCTGCGCTCGTCGCCTCCGCCGAGGAGCGGACGAACCTGCTGGCCTGGCTCAGCCGGCTCAATGGGGAGACCAACCCCAAGCTTCCGCCGCAGGCGGCAAATCCCGCGGATTTTGCCGCTATCCTCCATCCCAAGTCCGGCGAGTGGCCCTCGTATCACGGCAACCTGAACGGCAATCGCTACAGCACGCTCGATCAGATCACCCCCGCCAACGTCCACCGGCTGCAGCTCCAGTGGATCCACCCGTTGCCCTATCAGCCCTTGGAAACGACCCCGCTCGTAGCCGACGGCATGATGTTTGTCACAGGACCGAACCTCGTCTCCGCTCTCGACGCCCGCACGGGCCGCGAGGTCTGGCGCTACAGCCGCCCCCGCAACCCGGCCGGCACCATCTCCGGTGACGCCGCCATCGGCGCGAATCGCGGCGCGGCCCTCTCCGGCGACCGGGTGTTCTTTATCACCGACAACGCCCACATGATCTGCCTGAACCGGCTCACGGGCACACTGCTGTGGGACGTCGCCATGCCGGAGAAGCCGGCGAAGGAATTCGGCGCCACCTCCGCCCCCCTGGTCGTGAACGATCTCGTAATCGGCGGCGTCGGTGGCGGCGATCAGGGCATCCGAGGTTTTATCGCCGCTTATCATGTGGCGACCGGCGAACTCGCCTGGCGGCTATGGACCGTACCGCAGCCCGGCGAGCCCGGATCGGAAACCTGGTCCGGCGAAGCCATTCATGTCGGCGGCGGCGCGACCTGGCTGACCGGCACCTACGATGCCGAGACGGGCCTGCTGTATTGGCCCACCGGCAATCCGTTTCCGGACACCGACGGCACCGACCGCAAGGGCGACAATCTCTACACCAATTGCGATCTGGCCATCGATCCGAAGACGGGAAAGTTGGTGTGGCACTTCCAGTTCACGCCGCACGACCTGCACGACTGGGACGCCAACCAGGTTCCCGTCCTGGTGAACGCGAAGTTCCGGGGCCGCGACCGCAAGCTCCTGCTCCATGCCAATCGCAACGGCTACTTCTACGTGTTGGATCGCGTGACGGGCGAATTTCTCCAGGGCACGCCCTTCGTGAACAAGCTGAACTGGGCCTCCGGCCTCGACGGCGCCGGCCGGCCCATGCTCAAGCCGAACATGGATCCTACTCCCGCCGGCGTGGTCGCCTGCCCGGCCGTCCGGGGCGCCACCAACTGGTTCTCTCCCGCCTACAACCCACAGACGAATCTCTTCTACGTGATGAGCATCGAGGACTGCAGCATCTACCGGCAGGCCCGGGTCGGGGGCTTCCATCCGGTGAACGACCCGCTCGATCCGACGAAACGCTATCTGCGCGCGATCGATGTCGAGACCGGGAACATCCAGTGGGAGATCGAGCAGATCGGGCCCACCGAGCTGAGCGTGGTCGCCGGCAACTACTCTGGCGTCATGACCACCGCGACGAACCTCGTGTTCTACGGCGAGGCCAGCGGGGGCTTCGCCGCCGTCGCCGCCGACACCGGCAAGACCCTGTGGCACTTCGAGGCCGGCGCCCAATGGAAGGCCTCCCCCATGACCTACACCGTGAACAACCGGCAGTACGTGGCCATCGCCTCCGGCGCCAACATCCTCTCGTTCGCGCTCCCGGAGGAGTGAGGTTCCAAGCCGCGCCGGAGTTCTCCGCGCCGGGGCTTTCTCACCGTCGGGGCGCAGTCTTGCTGCGCCCAAGTCGCTCTCGATTGCCCGTAAAGGGCATGGCACGGCGGAGCCGCCACCAAAGTGGAGGGCCGAGCTCCGCCGAGGCCTCCGGGCAATGAGCGACTCGCGAATACAGCAGTGCTAAAGCCTGCTCCCCTGCTCCCCGACCGGTTCGGATCGGACTTCACCAAGGCATCCGCCACTACGCCTTCAGATGCGGCTTCAATCCCGCCACCATCTCATCGAGAATCTTCCGGCCTTCGTCATCGAGGGCGCGATTCCGGGATCCACCGGCTGCAATCTTGGTCGATTCCGCGAAACCGCGCGACGCCGGGCGGCGGACCGACGAGGTTTGGAAAACCCCGCGTGCCACCAGCACATACTTCAATCCCTCGGTGCCGTAACGCAGCATCGTGTCGAGCGCCGTCAGCGTCCGCGCGTGGCTTTCGCGCGCGGCGTCAAACTTGCCCGCCTGCCAGAGGTCGAATGTCGTGGCGTAGAGATCCGCCAACCCGGCCGCCGGCATGCTGCCGGAGAAGCCCGCCTCGAGTTCCTCGATCATCTTCCGGCCGTGGTTGCCGGAGAAAACCTTGATCTCGTCTCTGCTCTTCTCCCGCAACGGCCCGACCCGCTGCAACGGGTCGCCCGCTTCATCCTTCACGAAGCGCATCGTCGGAATCGTCCGGTAGAGTTCGAGGATCAGATCCACATCCATCTTGCCCACCGCCTGCACAAACATGGGCAGCGCAGTCGAATGTCCAATCTCCTGATAGTACGTCACCACCGACTTGGGATCCGCCGTCTCCGCGGGCGGCAGCGAGATGATGGCATCGGCGCCGACGCGCTCCGCCTGCTTGATATACTTGCGCACGGTGGCGAGGTCCGCCCCTTGCACGCCCAGGATAATGCCCGGGCGCAGTGTCCGCGCTGCCGCCCCGATGGCCTCCATGCCTTCCATCCGTTCGCCTTCGGTCAGGGTCGCCCACTCGCTCGCAATCTGCGGCCAGACGAAACCATGGACGCCGGCGCGATCGGTAAACTCGAGCTGCTTTACCAGCGCCGCGACATCGAGTTCGTCCGCGGCCGTGAATGGCGTCTGCGCGATGGGATAAATTCCCCGCAGCGACTTGGCACCGAGGCGGGCCGCACCCGCCGCCCAACCGCGAGGAGCCAGGCCCACGCCCACGGCGCCGACGCCGAGCCAGTGCAGGAAGGCGCGGCGATTCAGATTCCCGGACCGGATGGCTTCGTTCGTTGGCATGGTAGGAATGGTCTTACTTCTTGGTCGCCGCCGGCACGACCACCGGCATCAGTCCGTTGCCAAACTGGTTCGCGACTCGCGTCAGTTTCCCGTTGGTGAAAATCATATCCAGCATCTTCTCGCTGTAGAGCGGGCGACCGTATTCGTCCTTCAACTGTGCGACGATTTTCCGCGTCTTCACGTCGATCACATCGCCCGAAGACACATAGGCGACCTTGCCGTCAATGCTCGGCATGATCCAGAACGGGCCGGCCGAAGTCTTGATGCTCGCGACCTGCTTCGGCGGCATCTGGGTGTTGTCGAAAATGTGCACCTGGTCGTTCATGCCATCGGCGACCCAGACTTCTTTCTCGTCGGCCACCAGGGCGATGCCGTGGCTCGGGCAGCCATGAGGCACGCGGGGCCGCGGCGTGACATTCCATTTCTCCGGCCAGCCGAAGCCCTGCACCTCCACGCGGTGCAGGATCTGGCCGGTCTTCACGTCGGCGATGACGAAGCCGAGCAGGTTATTGAGGTTCGAATAAATCAGCGAGGCATCGTGGTTGACCACGAAGACCCGGACGTTGTCCGGAAACGCAATGGTCCGGAGCAGCGTGTGGTTGGTCGTGTCCGCGATGCCCATCACCTTCCCGTTGGGGGCCATGAACGCCAGTTTACCATCCGGACTGAGGTTCAGGTTGTGCGCGTTCGGGCTCTGCGGCGACCGCACGGTCGTGATCAACTCACCTGTCCGGGGATTCACCACGTACCAAAAGTCCTTCAGATCGGAACCCACGTACATGAACGAGCTGTCGGGCGACATCTGCGGCCGTTCACAGCAACTGCCATCGAAGGTGTTCTCCCAGACTTTCTTCTCGGTCCGCAGATCGAACGCCGCCAGCCGGCCGCGCGTGGCCAGATAGATCATCTGGGTCTCGATGCTGGCCGTGACCCCGGCCAGCTGTTCCGGAAACCGGCTCGCCGGAATATCCCAGGTCGGGATCCGCTTCACGAAATTGTAATTGTCCGTGACATCGAGAACCACGATGCCGCTGCCGTTCTGGTCCCAGGATCCCTCGAGCGTCCCGGGCAGCGCGATGTAGAGGAGTTCCTTTTCCTCCGGTGGCCGCAGGCTGCCGTTCTTCCTCGGTTTGACGCTGTCGCGGGGCCCAGGTGGCGGGCTCGATACCGGCGCTTGGGCCGAGAAGCCGGAGTTTCCGGCGGCGAGCGTCAGGGCGATTAACAGGGCAACGGAATAGGACGATCGGATCAGGTGCATCGGGAGAAATCCAGGGGTTGGAGCAGGCTTCGCAGGGTTCGCGAAGAGATCGGCGGCGCATCGATCCAACCCTGTGGTTCCCGCGTGTCAATCGCCCCAACTTGTCAGGTAGAGCCGGTCTCCGACCGGCGCCGGCCACTCGCTCACACTCGCAGGCACGGATTGAGTGGCACGGGTCTCTCGACCCGTGAAGAACGTTGTGAAATGCCCACGGTTCACACGGGTCGGGAGACCCGTGCCACGTTGAGGCCGCCACAGGAACGTTTCCTGGCTTCAGGCTTCAGGCTCAATCCCGGCTCACGCGAAGCCGCGAAGAGCGCGAAGATTTACCTGAGAGCAGCACGGGGCTTCGACCGGTGGAGACCGATCGAAGAGCCCGGAGTTGAGTTGGCGGGCCGGCCACTCGCTCGCGCCGCCATGGGGATTCGGCTTCTTTGGAGGGCCGAGCTCCGTCGAGGCCGGTTAATCGAACGAACCAAAAGCGGCCTCGCGGAGCTCGACCCTCCAGCCGACCCTCACGAATCCGATCAAGCTTCGCCCCGCTTCATCTGTTCGAGGATGTAGTCGGCCGTGCGCCAGGCCAGCGCCATGATCGTCAGGGTCGGGTTCTTGTCCGCGTTCGAACAGAACGGCGCGCCATCGCAAAAGAACAGGTTCTTCACGTCCCAGGTCTGCGACCATCCATTCGCAACGGAGCGCTTCGGATCGCTGCCCATGATGGCGCCTCCCACCTCGTGCTTCACGTCCCCACCGGGCCGGATGACGGTCAGCGGATCCTTCGCCGGCTCGGTGCGCACCTTGCCGCCCATCGACTCGATGACCGCCTTGAAGGTCTGCTGCTGGTGCGCGACCTGCCGCAACTCATGCGGCGACCACTTCCAGTGAAAGCGCAGCACCGGCAGGCCCCACTTGTCTTTCACCTCGGGATCCAGATCGCAGAAGCAATCGTCGTTCGGGATCATTTCCCCGCGGCCACCAAAGCTCAGCGTGGAACCGTAGTAGCGCCGGACGTCCTCCTTGAAACTCCGCCCGTAGGTGCCGCCGGTGAGCCACTCCAGGCCGGACGAAAAGCCCGCCTCGGGCATTTTCCGGCCGGTGGAGAACTCGATGTGATAACCGCGCGCGAAGTCCAGTTTCCCGGCGTGCTGCTGCTGGTAGAGCCACCACGGCGCGTACATGTGCGCGCCGCCAGCGCCATCCTCGTTGTGCAGCGGCAGGCTCTCGAGTGCCGGCACCTGGCCCGCGAGGCTCGTCGCCACCGTATCCATGATGTACTTGCCGAGCAGGCCGCTGCTGTTGGCCACGCCGTTCGGGAACTGCGCGTTCTTCGAATTGAGCAGGATGCGCACGGACTCGGCCGAACTCGCCGCCAGCACGACGACCCGCGCCTTCACGACGGCATCCTGGCCGGTGTTCTTGTCGATGTAGACGATGCCCGTGGCCTTCCCATTCGCGTCGACCGTCACTTCGCGAACCATCGCGTCCGTCAGGAGATCGAGGTTCCCCGTGGCCATCGCCGGCGGAAGGTGGACCGTCGTCGACTGGTAGGTCGCCTTGATCGCGCAACCGCGACCGCAATCGGTGGCCCAGAAACACGCCGACCGGCTCCGCATCGCCTCGGCAAGGATCCGCTGAGCCTTCGGGTTGTCGGGATGCAGCCGGG
>CAINHV010000141.1 GCA_903848965.1 uncultured Opitutia bacterium
CGAATTTCACGGGTCGGGAGACCCGTGCCACCCCGACCAACCCGGAACGACTGTGCCACGCGTGCCACCGGGAACCATCCGGAACGGCCTGAGCTTGCGCACGGGGCGACCGCCCGGCGCAATGCCCTGAATTCTGTTCATGCTCTGGCTCTACCGTTTATTTTTCGTGCCGGCCCTGCTGCTGATGTCACCGGGCTATCTCCGGCGGATGCGGCGGCGCGGCGGCTATGGGACGAACTTCAGTCAGCGTTTTGGCGGACACCCGGTGATCGCGCGGCGCGCCGGCGTCCGTCGGGTGTGGCTGCAGGCCGTCAGCGTCGGCGAGATGCTGGCCATCGGACCGCTGCTGGAAGGGCTGCGCGCCGATGGCGCGGAGGTCTATCTGACGACGACCACGAGCACCGGCCACCGGCTGGCGCAGGAACGCTACTCCGCCCTCACGATCGGAATAGGCTACTTCCCGCTCGATTGGTGGCCGTTTTCGCGCCGCGCCTGGCGGAAAATTTCTCCGGATCTGGTCATCCTGACGGAAGGCGAGCGCTGGCCCGAGCATCTCCGGCAGGCGGAGCGACGCGGCGTCCCGGTCCTCTGCATCAATGCCCGGCTGTCGGACCGGAGTTACGATCGCCTGCGTCGGTTTCCCGCCGCCGCGGCGCTCATGCTTCGTGGCATCACCCGTTTGCTGCCCTGCTCCGCGCAGGACGAACGGCGGTTCCGGTCGCTGGGCGTGCCGGCAGAACGCCTGTTCACGACCGGTAACATCAAGCTCGATGTCCGGATTCCGGCGCTCACGCCCGAGGCGCGAGCCCAATTGCGACGCGAACTCGGTTTGCCCGATGGGCTGATCCTCCTCGGCTCCTCCACCTGGCCGGGCGAGGAAGCGGCCCTGCTCGCCGCCTGGAAATCCGTCCGCGCGACCGGCCTGGGCGTTCGACTGCTGCTGGTCCCGCGCCATGCGGAACGGCGGGCGGAGATTGAGCAGCAGTTGCAGGCCGCGGGAGTCTGCGCGCATTTTCGATCCAAGGGGGCGGCGGCCGGTAATTTCGACGTGGTGGTGGGTGACACCACGGGCGAGCTGCGTTCGTTTACCCAGCTCGCCGATCTGGTTTTCGTCGGCAAGAGCCTGCCTCCGCACGCCGAAGGCCAGACGCCGGTCGAAGCCGCGGCGTTGGCGAAGCCAATCCTGTTCGGCCCGGGCATGGGAAATTTTCGGCTCATCGCACGGGACCTGGTCGAGCGCGGCGCCGCGCGGGAGGTGGCGGACGAGGCCGCCCTCGCCGTCGAGGTGTCACGCCTGCTGGGTGACGAGGCCGCGCGCGGGCATCTGGCCGCGGCGGCCGCCCGCTGGCACCAGGAGAACACCGGGGCTCTGGATCGCACCCTGCAGGTTATTCGCGAGGCGATGGTGGCGCTGCCGAAGCCGGAGCGATGAAGAAGTCTCCGGCTTCGATCTCCACCCCGACCGAGCCGGGTTTGAGCCTGAATCCAGGAAGCCAGGAATCGGACCAACCCCCGTGGTCGGACGATCCCGCTCAGCGACTGACGCCCATCCGGCTGCCCTCTTTCAGTCCCACGGCATAGGCGGTGAACACGCGCCGGATTTCATCCCGCACCCGTCGGAACTCGGC
>CAINHV010000142.1 GCA_903848965.1 uncultured Opitutia bacterium
GCTTCCCCGCGCCGCCAAGCGGTTAGCGACGAATGGCGGCGAGGAGATTTTCGATTTTGGAGTCTCGATTTTCGACTTCGTGACCGGACGCCTAAGCTGTGGGCAGGCTCGTGGCTGCGAGCGTGAGCGAGTGGCTGGGAATCGCGCCCGAGTTTCGGCAACCTTTCGAGCCGGGCTTGAGCCGGAAGCTAGGAAGCCAGGAACCGGACCCAAACCAATCTGGTCCTGCCGGAGAATTGCCGCCTGCGAAGTTCGAGGTTTTGAACAGGAAGGCCGGGGAGATCGGGAAGCCCCGGCCCACTTCCCGGCCTTCCCGATCTTCCTGTTCCAATGCTGCCGCTCCACCGAGTGGCCAAACGCTTCGGGGTCACGGTGGCTCGTTTCATGGCTTCCTGGTTTCAGGCTCCATCTGAATTGTTCCGGCCCGAGTGCGACGAGCGGAACGTTCGCCGCGTGGTCTGTTTCGCGTCGCCCTGCGCGCTGACGATGGACGGCAGACGAAAGACTACGGACGACGGCTCAGCGTCCTCTCAAGTTAATCGCCCCTAGGGCTCCCCGCTGTCTGTAGTCCGTGGTCCGTCGTGTCGAATCCGCGAACGCGGATTCGCTACGGCTTGATCGTCACCTTCTTCATCACCACCGGCTTGGTCGGGCGGCTCATGTCGCCGTCGGAGCCCCGGGCCATGGGAAGATCCACGATCTGGTCGATGACCTCGAGGCCCTTGGTCACCCGGCCGAAGATCACATAGGCGGGCGGCAGCCGGTAATCGGCATGGAGGATGAAGAACTGGCTCGTGTTGGAATTGGGCCCGGAGTTGGCCATCGCCACGATGCCGCGCTTGTAGCCCGTGCGGTAGAGGGGCGAATTGCGATCGATCTCGTCCGCAAACGGGCCGCCCCAGGCGCTCACGCCGCCCATGCCGGTGCCGTCAGGATCGCCGCCCTGGATCATGAAATCCTTGATGATGCGATGAAACGTCAGGCCGTCGTAGAGTCCGTGTTCGGCCAGCAGTCGGAAGTTCTCCACCGCCCGGGGCGCGGCCTCGGGGAGCAGTTCGATCTCGATCGTGCCTTGATCCATCGTGAGGACCGCATGCTTGCCGCCGGAGCTCTTGGCGCCCGCCGGAATCTTGGGATGCGTGGCGGTCGACGCTGCGGCGGAGTCGGCCGCGGCGCCGGGTGCGGGGGCCTTGGGCTTGCAGCCGATGGCGAAGACCGTGGCGAGGGCGAGGACGACGAGCGGGGTGCGGGCGAAGGTGAGCATGATGGACTTCTTGGCGGTGATGACGCCGAGTCAAGACGGGCGGTGGGGCCGACCGCACGGTGGCTGCGATCGTGAGCGGTGCCACGGGTCTCCAGACCCGTGAATCAGGATCCGAATGCACTCCACGGGTCGGGAGACCCGTGCCACCTCTTCAGGCCACGTCTGCGGGTACCCGTGCTGGCGGCCTACTTCGCCGCCACCGGCGTCGCGAGCGGCTTGCCCTTCTCGACGACGTAGGTCGCCACCAGCCGGGCGGGCCCGCCGGTGACGTTCTTCGCGGCATGGATGGCGCCCGCGGGAATAAAGAAGGCCTCGCCGGCCTTCAGCGTTTGCGCCGGCTGACCGTCGATTTCGATCACGACGGTGCCCTCAATGACGTAGCCGACTTCCTCGCCCGGATGGGTGTGGCGGCCGACGGCACCGTCCTTGGCGAAGTCGACCTGCGCCACGACGGAATGGTGGGTGGGAATGGCAAGGTCCCGATCCTGGAGGACCTTCCGGGTGAATCCTGCCGGGGTGTCGGCGGCGAGGAGAACGGTGACGGGAAACGCGAGCAGGAGCGCGAGCTTGGAGGCGAATTTTGAGGTGGGCATGTTGGGTTGGGGGAGGAGGCAGTAGACTTGGGCAGGATGGACGGGAGACAATCCTGGGATTCGTAGCAACGAGCGCCAGCGAGTTGACCCACTCGCATCAACTCGCTGGCGCTCGTTGCTACCTGAAGCGCCGGGCACCGGGCCTACGCTGCGTTGGCAGACAGCACCGCGATCTTCTCCCGGAGGTGCGTGAGCCGCTGCTTCGACTCGCTGTTGCGCACGGCCATCGCGTAGGCCGCCGGCTCGCCGACGAGGAACACCTTTTTCTTTCCGCGCGTGATGGCGGTGTAGAGCAGGTTGCGCTGCAGCATCATGAAATGCGCCTTCAAGAGCGGCACGATCACGACCGGGTATTCACTGCCCTGCGACTTGTGGATGCTGGTCGCGTAGGCGAGCCCGAGGTCGCCGAACTCGCCGCGCGCAAACGTGTGGCGCGCGCCATCGAAGGCCGCCTCGAGCGTGCCGGCGCTGGGATCGACCGCGGTGACGGTCCCAATATCGCCGTTGAAGAGGTTCTTGTCGTAGTTGTTTCGGAGCTGGATGATTTTGTCGCCCGGGCGAAACTCGCCCCCGGGCCCACGCAGAGCCGGAGCCGGTTGGTTCGAAGTGGCACGGGTCTCCCGGCCCGTGATGGCACGTTCCACGGGTCGCAAGCCCCGCGCCGCTCCCGAAGTATTCAACGCCGCCTGCAGCTGCGCGTTGAGATTCCCGACTCCGGCGATGCCCTTGTGCATTGGGGCGAGCACCTGGACGTCGTTGACCGGATCGAACCATTTCCAGTGCTGCGGAATATAGTCGGTGCACAGCTCGATCACTTTGCGCAGGCAATCCTCCGCGTCGGTCGCGACGACGAAGGTCAGATCGGCCCAGGCCTGGGCGGCCGCGACCTCCGGGACCGCCGGGGGAAGCGAAGGATCGCCCGCATTGATCGCGTGGGCGGTGGTGACGATGCCGCTCTGCTCCTTCTGCCGATAGATGACGGAGAGGCGGGTGACGGGGACGTTGAGGGCGGAGGGGGGCGGAAGTTGAGCGTTGAAAGTTGAGGGTTGAGTGTGGGGTGTCGCGGCGGCGATCAGGTCCTTGAGGACGTTGCCGGCGCCGACGCTGGGCAGTTGATCGACGTCACCGACGAGCAGGAGATGGGCCCGCGAAGGGACGGCCTGCATGAGCGCGGCGGCGAGCCGGGTGTCGAGCATCGAGGCCTCGTCCACGATCAGGAAATCGGTGGCGAGCGGCGTGTTCTCGTTGGCGGTGAAGCCGCCGCTGCTGGCGTCGTATTTGAGCAGCCGGTGAATGGTGGAGGCGAAGCCGCCGGTGGTGTCGGCGAGGCGTTGCGCGGCGCGGCCGGTCGGCGCGGCGAGGTGGACGCGCACTTTCTTGGCCTTCAGGATTTCGACGAGCGCACGGAGGATGGTCGTCTTGCCGGTGCCGGGTCCGCCGGTGAGGATCGTGAGCTTGCGGTCCAGCGCGTGGCGAACGGCGGTGCGTTGGAGTTCGTGGAAAGCGAAGCCGGCCTTCTCCTCCGCCCATTGCACCGCGGCCTCGATCTTGATCGGCGGGAGACTGCTGCCGACGCGGCACAGCCGGGCGACGGCCGAGGCGATCTTCTGCTCGGCCCGATCGTTGTGCGGGAGTTGGATGAGCGCGGACGCGGGTGGGCCGGCCTGTTGCACGAGGGCCCTGGCCTCGAGGAGCGCGGCGATCCGGGCGGTGACGAACGGCGTGCTGGTCTCGAGGAGGTTGGTCGTGTGGGCCACGAGAGCGTCGTGCGGAAACGCGGTGTGGCCTTCCTCCTGCAAGATCTCGAGGGCGTAGAGAATGCCGGCGTCAAGCCGCGGCGCGGCATCGTTGGCGAAGCCGAGATTGATCGCGATGCGATCGGCGGTCTTGAACCCGATGCCGTCAATCTCGCGGGCGACCTTGTATGGCTCGGTGGTGAGAATCTGCTGCGCGGCGGGCCCGTATTGCTTCACGAGTTTCACGCATTGGTTGGGCGTGACGCCGTAGGTCTGGAGAAAGATGTAGAGCTCGCGCTCGGTGCGCTTTTCGTCCCACGCCTGCTTGATCGCGGTGGCGCGCTTGCGGCCGATGCCCTCGACCGTGCGGAGCCGGGCGGATTCCTCGCTCAGGATGCGGAAGGTGTCGGTGCCGAAGGCGTCGACGATCTTGTTCGCGTAAACCTTGCCGATCCCGGGCACGAGTCCGCTGCCGAGGTATTTCCGGATGCCATACACGCTGGCGGGCAGTTCGGAGCGAAACGCGGCGATCTTGAACTGGGCGCCGTGCTGGCTGTGGCGCGTCCATTCGCCGGTGAGGTGCAGCGTCTCGCCGCACTCCACGCCCGGTAGCGGGCCGACAATGGTCACGGACTCGGGGCGCGCCTTGGACTCCGCGGACTTGCCGGCGGGCGGATCCGGGCGGAGCTCGGCGATGGTGTAGTGGTTCTCCTCGTTGAGAAAAATAATCCGCTCCATGACGCCGGTCAGCGTCTCGGGAGGGGCGGAGGACTGGCGTTGTGGCACCACGGATGCGCACTAATGGGACACGATCGCCGATTAGTGAAGTTCCGTATGATTCGGGGCTGCGCCCCGAATCGAGGGTGGGCGCTGATGACGCCGGCGATTGGAACCACGGATGCTCACTGATTGGGCACCAAGTCGATTCCGGCAGGGGAGTTCGGTGTCCGGCGTTAGGGTGCCGTTAGTGGCGGTTAGTGGTTTTGCCTGGGCCGGGACCGGACGGATTGAACCACTAACGCTCACTAACTGAACACTAACTCAAGGCCGGCGGAGGAGCTCGGAGCTCTCTCCGAATCAGTGTCTAATCGTGGTTCACCTGCCTTGGTCGCGCCTCAGCGCCCGTTAGCAGTGTCTTTAGTCCAGAGCGAATTCACGATCGCGATCAGCACCGCGGTGCTGCCGATGAAGATGGCGGTCAGGAACCATGCGGTGGTGGTGCGACCGTAGAGGAAATAGCCGATGGCAAACAGTGAGGACCAGATGGCTATGCACCCGGAGACCCAGCCGAGGGTGGCGCGTCCAAGGTCGTCGCCGTGGAGGGCGGCATCGGCGACGCTCACGCCGGCGGCTTCGCGGATCCGGTTCCAACCCGGCCCGGTGGGGTGAACTTTGCGATAAAAGGCGATCAACCGTTCGTGACTCGTGGCGGGGCCGAAGTAGGCGGCCACCAGCCAGCAGACGGTGGTGAAGGCGACCGAGTAGAGGACCGTCTGCGCGAAGGGGAAGCCATGGCCGGTCTTGCGGGCGATGAAGAAAACAAGCGAGATGGTGAATGAGCTGACCATGGCAACGACCTCGCACCACGCGTTGATCCGCCACCAGTACCAGCGCAGCAGGTAGAGGAGCCCGGTGCCGGCGCCGATGGAGATGATGATCTCGAAGGCCTCCTGCGCTGACTCCAGGAATAGGCTGAGCACGGCGGCGACGACGTAGAGTCCGCCGGTGCAGAGCCGGCCGGCGTTGACGTAGTGTTTCTCGGATTTGTCGCGGCGGAGGAAGCGGCGATAGAAGTCATGGACGAGGTACGAAGAGCCCCAGTTGAGGTGGGTGAGGATGGTCGAGGAATTGGCGGCGATGAGTCCGCCGACCATCAGGCCGACGAATCCGACCGGCAGGAACTTGAGCATCGCGGGGAACGCGCTGTCGTGCCCGATCAGGTTCGGATCGGCGTTGGGGAACGCGGTCTGGATGTCCTTGAGATCGGGAAAGATGATGATCGAGCAGAGGGCGGTGATGATCCACGGCCACGGGCGGATGACGTAGTGGGCGAAGTTGAAGAACAGCGTGCCGCCGAGGGAGTCCTTCTCGGAGCGCGAGGCCAGCATCCGCTGGGCGATGTAGCTGCCGCCGCCGGGTTCGGCGCCGGGGTACCAGTTGGCCCACCAGCCGATGGCGATCGGCATGATGAAGATCATGAGGGCGAGTTCGCCCATGGAGAAGTTGGGCAGCAACTCGAGGATGGGCTGGCCGCGACCGTCGATCGGCGAGAGCAGCGGCTGGCCGCCCTGGAAGTTGACCTGTTGCACGCCGAGAATGGCGACGACCTGGTGCAGGCCGGCGAGCGCGCTGTCGCCGACGCCGGTGTGACGGGCGACCTCCTTGAGCGAGAAGTACGCGGCGGCGATGACGGCGGTCATCTTGATGAAGAACTGCACCATATCGATGACGAGGACGCCCCAGAGCCCGGCGTGCGCGGCGAAGAGGACATTCAGGACTCCGCAGATCACGATCGTCTGCCACGGCGGGAGCCCGAAGAGGATGTTGGCGATCTTGCACCCGGCGAGGGTGACCATCCCCATGATGAAGCAGTTGAAGAACAGGCCGAGATAGACGGCGCGGAAACCCCGGACGACGGATGCGGCGCGCCCCGAGTAGCGCAGTTCGTAGAATTCGAGATCGGTCATCACGCCGGCCCGCCGCCAGAGCCGGGCGAAGAAGAACACCGTGGAGACGCCGGTGAGGACGAACGCCCACCACTGCCAGTTGCCGGCCACGCCGTATTGGCGGACCTGTTGCGTGACCCAGTTGGGCGTGTCGCTGCTGAAGGTCGTCGCGACCATCGAGAGGCCGGCGAGCCACCACGGCACGGAGCGGCCGGAGGCGAAAAATTCCGAGGTATTCTGGCTCGCGCGGCGGCCGAAGAACAGCGCCGGCACGAAGCAGATCAGCAGGGTGAAAAGGACGATGGCCCAGTCGAGGGGAAGGAGGGTCATGGCGGGGTTCCCGGCCGCGAAGGCGGAAAAGGCGAAGCGACGCGACGCTGCCTAGCGCCGCGGGGGAGGGGAAGGGAAAACTCACCGACAGCGCCGTCCGACCATTCGAGAGCGGTGGCGTGCAAATCGATGTCACACGTGTGACATCGATTTGCATGGAGGAGCGCGATGCGACCCGGTTCGGTGCGGGGGCTCCGGCCCGGGCGGCGGGGGTCACTGAGGCCGGCGCATTTTGATGTCACACGTGCGACATCAAGATGCTGCCTCTGCTCGAGGGTGCGAATCGTGTCTGTGGCGGGGAGCTTTGTCGCAGCGTGGGCATGCCCACGGCGCGATGGTCCGCTTCGGAGTCTGCCGCGGGGCGGAGTCAAGGCAGGCATCGCTTCCGCCGGAACGCGGAGAGACGAAACGCCCGGCTTATTTCTTGGCGAACGCCGCCGCAATCTCGGTGGCGAGCGCGGCGACGGCGGCGTTCAGGCCGCCGACGAGGGTCGCCTCGGAGGTGCCGTCCCAGCGCAGGTCGGCGGGACGGAAGTCGCCGCGGGCGACGGGCTCCGTCTTGGCGGCGGTGGCGGTCAGTTCCCAGGCGGCGCGAAAGACGATGGCCTCGTCCGTGGTGCCCTCGGCGGCGAGGACACGGACTTTCAATTCGTAGTCATATACCACGCCCGCCTGCCGGAGCCCGGGCGTCAGCACCGCGGCGGCCGCGCCGCGCGCGAGCAATTCCTCCCGGAGCACCCGGCTGAGGCCGAGTTCGAGCGGTTCGCCCCAGCGGGCGTACTCGCGGAATTCCACTTCGTGATTGCCCCGGCGAACGACCATGGGCCGCGAGCGCAGGTAGGTTGCCACCTCGACCTCGCGCAGATGCACGATGGGCCACACCCCGGCGGTCTCGACGGCCGGCGTGGTCGAGGTGAGGACGTAAAATCGGGTCGGATCCGCGGTCGCCTGCGGGATCGGGATGGAGCAGCCGGCCGCGAACACGAGGCTGGCGAGGAGGAAAAGGCGCAGGGTCATCATGGCGTGGTCGGTCGCTTGCGACCGGTGATGAGGGCGTTGGGATTGCGCTCGAGGAAGTCCGCGAGGCGCTTCACCGCTTCGGCGGCCTCATTGAGATGGGACAGTGTGCCGGCGACTTCCTCACCGAGGCCGCCATGGGTGGTGATGAAGGCCTGGGCCGTGGCTGCCGTGGTGTTGAAGGCCTGCATCGTCCGCTTGGCCTCCGCCAGCGTCTCGTTCAGCTCGCGGCCGGTGGGCTCGATCTGGGCTTCGATCTTGGCAATCATCCCCCGCAATCCGTCCGCCGCCGAATTGAGATTCTCGATCGTGCGCCCGATTTCCGGATTGCTTGCGAGCGCCTCGATCTGCGCCCCGGTCTTCTTCCACTGTTCGGTCGCGCCCTTCAGGTCCACGCCATCAATCTGCTTCCGGGCCGTGACCGCCAGCGCGCTGAGGTCGCGCGCCACCCCGGCCAAATCGACGCGGCGCAGGTTGGCCAGTACTTCGCTCATGCCATTCTGAAATTCCGAAATCGCCGACGGGACATAGGGCACGACGACAAAGCGGTCGCCCGGCGGACGGGCCAGCGCGGGATACTCCTTCGGATCGTGGAAATCCAGCTCGACGAACAACAGGCCCGTCGCGAGTCCCTGCACTCCGAGCTGGGCCCGAAGGCCGCGATCGACCAGGTCCTGCAACTGGGAGCGGGAGGACACGTTGATCGAGGCACCGCTGGTGTCGGCGACCTTGTCGCGGCCAAACTCGGAGACCACCGCGACCACCGAGAGGTTCTTCGCCTGATCGTAGGTGATATTCAAATCCACCACGCGGCCAATCGGCACCCCGCGCAGCTTGACCGGCGAGCCGAGCGTGAGGCCGTGGACGGACTCGTCGAAATAGACCACGAACCGCTGCGGCTTGGCGAAGAAGTTGACCCCCCCGAAAGTCAGCAGGGCAATGATGCCAAGGGCGAAGGCGCCAATGACGAAGGCACCCACCACGGCGGGCCGAACCTTGGTCTTCATCGCACCGGGCCGCGCCCCTTCGCGGTCGGGGCCTCGGGCCCCTCTTTTTCGATTCTGGAAAACGACAATCGCACCCTGCAGTTTTTCATCATGCGATTCCGTTTGGCAAATCATCCCGGCGCAGGAACTCCCGCACGCGCGGGTCGCGGCTGGTGAGGGCCAATTCCTTCGGCCGGCCCTCGGCGATGATCCCCTGGTGCGCCCGGTCGAGCATCACTACCCGGTCAGCGAGGTCGAAGATCGAGGCCAGTTCGTGGGAGACCACGACGATGGTGGTGCCGAAGGTGTCGCGGACTTGGCGAATGAGCTCGTCGAGCTTGCGCGACGTGACGGGATCGAGTCCCGCGGACGGCTCGTCGAAGAACACGATCGCGGGATCGAGGGCGAGGGCCCGGGCAAGGCCGGCGCGTTTCTTCATGCCACCGCTGATCTCGGAGGGAAAGTAGTCCTCGAAACCCGCGAGGCCGACCTGCCGTAGTTTCAGCGCGACGACTTCCTCAACCTCCCGGGAAGTGAGCTCGGTGTATTCCTCGAGCGGCAGCGCCACGTTCTGCCGCAGCGTGAGCGAGGTCCAGAGGGCGCCGCCCTGGAAAAGCATGCCGAAGGTCCGCAACATCCGGCGGCGCGTCGCCGGATCGGCGGAAGTGAACGGCTGGCCGAGAAACTTGACCTGTCCGGCGCGCGGTTGGTTGAGGCCGACCAAGTGCCGCAGGAGGGTGCTCTTGCCGCAGCCCGAACCGCCGATGATGAAGAAAATCTCCCCCGGCCGGACCGTGAACGTGACGTTTTTCAACACGACATTCTCGTCGTAGCCGCACTCGAGGTTCTCGACCTCGATCGCGGGCAATTCGGTGCCGGCGGCCGGCGGCGGGAGAGGGGCGAAACCGTTCATCAGATGCCCAGGGCGTTGAACAGCACGGCGAGAATCGCATCGGCCACGATCATCAGGAGAATGGCGGTGACGACCGCGGACGTGGCCGCGCGGCCGACGCCCACGGCGCTGCGTTCGGCCTGCAGGCCGCGGAGGCAGCCCGCGAGACCGATGATGAGGCCGAAGGCAATCGCGCGGATGACGCCCGACGCGACATCCGATAAGTCCACGATGGTCAGCATTTCGGCCCAGAACGCGGTCGGCGGGATCGAGAGCAGCCCGTAGCCCACGAGGAGGCCGCCCAGGATGCCGAGGGCATTCGCATAGAGGACGAGGAAGGGCATCATCACGCCAAGCGCGAGGATGCGGGGCAGGACGAGAAATTGGACGGCCGGGATGCCGAGGGTTTCGAGTGCGTCGATCTCCTCATTGGCCTTCATGTTGCCGAGCGTCGCCGCGAACGCGGCGCCGGTCCGGCCAGCGAGGACGACGCCTGTCATCACCGCACCCATTTCGCGAACCATCGCGAGGCCGATCAGGTCCGCAATGTAGATGTCACCGCCGTATTGCCGCAGGACCAGGGCGCCGGTGTAGGCGAGGCTGACGCCGACGAGCAGGCTGACCAGGCTCACGATTGGCAGCGCCATCGCGCCGCACTGCTGCATCTCGTGCACGCAATCGGTCCAGCGAAACTTGCGCGGGCTGCGGGCCAGGCGGATGGCGGCGATGACGCACTCGCCCACAAAGTGCAGGATTTCCCGTGTCTTCTGCAGCGTGTCGGCCGTGGCGACCCCGACGGTCGTCAGGAAACTCTCCGTGCGGTCGAACGGCACGCTCGACTCGTGCGATGCCATCATCTGGGTGAGGAGGGCGCGGATTTTCTCCGGCAACGCGTCGATGTCGCAGCCGGCCCCGGCCTCGCGGGACCATTGCTGGACCTCGAGCAGGAACAGCAGCAGCGCGCTGTCCCACCGCTCCAGATTCCCGCCGCGCAGCACGACCCGCTTCGGCTTCCCGGCACCCAGGACCGAGGCCCAGGCTGGGCGCCGTTCCGTGATTTGCCAGGTGCCGGCGACGATCACCTCGCAAACGTCGCCCGCCATCGTGGCGGTGGCGCAGGCTGGCAGGGATTCCGACGGCGGAGGCATCGGGTTATTTCACCGCCGGAGCGCAGAGCCGCCAAATCAAATCTCGGCAAATGCGGCCCGCCAAGGCCGGGTCGTGGTATGGGTCACCCGGCCCATGAAAGGGGATCGAATGTCCATATGTGACTGCCACTACGCTCTTCACGGGTCGGGCGGCCCGTGCCAGTGCCACCGCCGGCCCGTGCTGCCAGACCCTTCCGCCCCGGTTTGCGCCTCCCGGCTTGCGCGGGCGGCGCGGATTCCGCGCAATGGGTGCTTCATGCCTCGTTACCAGACGCTCCTGCTCGACCTTGATGGCACCCTCGTGGATGCGTTTACGACGATCCACCGCAGCTACGTGCAGGTGCTGCCGCAGTTCGGAGTGCCGGCGCCGACCCCCGAGGCGGTGCGCCGCGCCGTCGGCGGCGGGCTGGAGAACGCGATGCGGCATTTCCTGCCCGAGGAGCACATCGCCGAGGCGGTGAAGCGGCACGTCGCGCACACGAACACTATTCTGCTCGAGGACGCGAAGGCGATGCCTGGCGCCCTGGAGCTGTTGCAGGCGCAGCAGGCCGCGGGCGTGACGCTGGCCGCCTTTACCAACAAGCGCGGCGATCACGCCCGGAAGGTCTGCGCCCATCTCGGCATGACACCGTATCTGCGCGGCGTGTACGGGGCGAAGGACACGCCGTGGCTGAAACCGCAGCCGGAGTTTGCCGCCCATGTGTTGACCGCCCTCGGGGTCGCGGCCGCGGGCACGCTTATGATCGGCGATTCGCCCTTCGACGTGCAGGCGGCGCATAACGGCGGGTTTCCCTGCTGGTGTGTCACGACCGGCACGCACACCGCGGAGGAACTGCGCGCGGCGAAGGCCGAGGGCGTTTTCGCCGACCTGTTTGGTGTGCAGGCGGCGCTGGTGGCGGGTTGAGGCGGCCTGGCGCGACCGGGATCTTGCGTCCGTTCCCCGTGCCGGCGCGGGAGCCGGCTGAACGACCTCCGGCGGAGACCGCGGATTCCCGCCACCGCTCACGGTACCGCCGTGCAAATCGATGTCGCACGTGGGACATCA